>DATEMX010000027.1:0-2211 GCA_035275365.1 Polyangiaceae bacterium
AAGGCCATCGTTTGCAGGAGCGCGGCGACATCGAGCCGAACCGCCGGCGTCGGGCACAGGAGGTCCGGAACGGGCATGCGCCGGCGATTCTAACGTAAAGGCCCTGTTCGTCGTATGGCTCGTTCTTGCCTCTGGCCCGACGGTTGTTCTCGGCGCCCGGCGACCGAGGGCGGCTGGCTCGTGGCGCTCGGGAGCTGAACGGCGAAAGGGTCAGTTTCTTCCGCTTTCGTGCTACCATTACTGCTGCAGATTTCTCGCGTGCCAGATCGATCATCGGAGCGGGCATACGCCAGCTCAAGGATTGGCCGTGACAACGTGGCCGCATCGAGCGATTGCGAGAAGGCCGCGCTCGGCGCCCCGCTCGCGAAGGCGAAGGCCATCGTTTGCAAGGAGCGCGGCGACATCGAGCCGGACCGCCGGCGTCGGGTACAGGAGGTCCAAAACGAGTATGCGCCGGCGATTCTAACGTAAAGGCCCCGTTGGTCGCATGGCTCCTTCTTTCCTCTGGCCCGACGGTTGTTCGCGGCGGGGCTCTGCCAACGGGGCCGAGCCCTGGCCCGGGTAACCCCCCAAGGAGGTTTCATGTTCCTCGAACGCGCGGCACATCGATGGTGGACGTTGGTCATCCGAGGGCTCTTGGCGATCCTCTTCGGCATTCTCACGGTCACGCTGCCCGGCGCGACCATCCTCACCTTGGTATTCGTCTACGGGATCTTCGCGATCGCCGACGGACTCACGTCGCTCAGCCTATTTCTGCGCCCGG
Source organism: Polyangiaceae bacterium (assembly GCA_035275365.1). GTDB lineage: Bacteria > Myxococcota_A > Polyangia > Polyangiales > Polyangiaceae > DASWDH01. The sequence continues at coordinate 764 of DATEMX010000027.1, forward strand.
CGAGCGAGGGCGGCTGGCTCGTGGCGCTCGGGGGCCTCGTGAGCATCGCGGCCGGTATCATCGCTTTGGTTTGGCCAGGGATCACGGCGCTCGCGCTCATCTGGCTCATCGCCATCGCGGCCATCGTCGTGGGCGTACTCGAAATCTCGGCCGCCGTCGCCTACAGCAAGGAGCTCGAGAACGAGTGGGCGTTCGTGCTCTCGGGCGTCCTGTGGATTGCGTTCGGCGTCATCGAGCTCGTTTGGCCCGGAGTGGGGATCGTCGCCGCGTTGGCGCTCATCGCCACGTTTGCCATCATCCGTGGCGTCACCCTCATCGTATCGGGCGTCCGGCTGCACCGCGCGTTCAGCCACCGACCGGTCGGAGCGGCGCTGCGCTGAGCAACGCCTCGGCTCCTTTGGGATAAGCGAACGATGCCGTTGGCTCGGTGACCACGGTCTCGTCGAATTTGTTCATGTCGACGAGGAAACCTCCTTGGGGGCGCTCGCTCAGCATGTCGCCGTAGCGAGCGCCCCAAGAGACGTGCGCGTCTTCGTAGGTTCGACGGGCATGGAGCGTTTGTCCGGACGTCTCGTCGACGCCCCTCAAGCAAACGGTGAACTCGAACTCCTCGGCCTTGAAAGACTCGGGGGTCGCGCCAAAGAGAGGGCTCTGGCTGGTGATGGTGTGCATCACGGTCCACGCGCGATTCAGCGCGGGGGCCCAATCGCGCTCGAGCACGAGATCGTACATGCGGTACATGAGCACCCCTTCGCTCGTGTGCTCGGTGCGCGTGAGCACGACGCGGATGAGAGCGTCGATGACCGACGACGATCGCTCGTGACCGAGCCGAATCATGAGCGTAGGGACACCGTTCATGGGTGTGATGACGAGCCGCGACGCGAAGCGCACGCGCGCTCGGAGGACGCTGAACTTGGAGAACACGAGCCCCGTCGAGACCGCAATGACGAAAATGCCCACGATGGCCTCGCCCGTCGTGAGGACGTGAGCTCCGAACGTCTGAGGATACATCGAGCCGTAGCCGATGGTGCCCATCGTTTGGACACTGAAAAAGAAGAGGTCGGAGAACGTGTGCGCCCCGAAAATGCCGCCGATCTCCAGGTAGGCGCAGGCGAAGACGACGTTGACGAACAGAAAGCCCGCGGCGATGGCCAGGAGATCGACCCACCAAGGCGCGCGGAGCATGAAGTGGTACCAATCACCCGCGATGGAGGTCTTGGCGCCGCGGACTTCGATGACGGGTTGCGAAGGCGATGGTTGCCGAAAGAGAGCCATGCGGCATCTTCGCGCTTCGAACCGCCGGCGTGCTAGTTAGGATTTCGCCGATCTCACGCCGGATCCGGCTCTGCAACAGAGCAGCTCTATGGTCTATGGGAGTACCTGGTCGGCCTCTTCGCCGAGGAGCCGGAGCCCGGTCTCCGTTCGGCGACCTGCTCAACCGCGGGCTC
>DATEMX010000028.1:0-6869 GCA_035275365.1 Polyangiaceae bacterium
GGTCGTTCGAAGCGCTCCGCCAACTCGGGCGACGTCGTGCCGCTCGGCAAAAAGAGCGGCGACAAATCCTCGCCCTCTCCGCGCAAGAGCTCGAGCCCGCGATCGATCCAATGGCGGAAGGCCTGCTCGGAAGCGTAGAGCCCTTTGGCCATGCCCACGTATTGCGAACCGCCGCCCGGGAACATGAACGCGAGCGAGCCGTCGACGTGCGAGGCCACGTGCGAGAACACCCGCCGGGGGTCCATTGCCCCGAGCAAAAACGTCGCCTCTTCGTGATCCCTGGCGGCGACTACGCGACGATGCGTGAAAGCGCGCCGGCCCACGTGCAGCGTGTAGGCGACGTCGGCCAGCGAGACCTCCGGGTGCCGGCCGAGGTGCGCAGCAAGCCGCGCGGTCGCGGCGTCGAGCGCGCTCCGGTTTCGCGCCGACACCGTGAGGAGCTGGTAAGGTCTCTCGGCGATCGGCGACGGCGCGCGGCGAGGTGCCTCTTCGAGCACTACGAAGGCGTTGGTGCCGCCGACGCCGAGCGAATTCACGCCGGCGCGCCGCGGCTCGGTCGAGCTCGGCCAATCGGTGAGCTCGCGGTTCACGAAGAACGGGCTCTCGTCGAAGGGGATCTCCGGGTTGGGCGCTTCGTAGTTGAGGCTCGGCGGCAGCTTGCCGTGTCCGATGGCCATCGACGCCTTGATGAGACTCGCGACACCAGCCGCCGTATCGAGGTGCCCGATGTTCGTCTTCACCGAACCCACGGCGCAGAACCCCTTCTTCTGCGTCGACTTGCGAAAGGCCTGCGTGAGGGCGGCGATCTCGATGGGATCGCCCATCGCGGTGCCCGTGCCGTGGCACTCGACGTAGCGAAGCGACTCGGCGCTCACGCCCGCGACGGCGAGCGCCTCGGCCACGGCCGCGGCCTGTCCGTCGACGCTCGGCGCGAGGTACCCGACCTTCGCGGCGCCGTCGTTGTTCACGGCCGATCCCTTGATGACGGCGTGAATCGCGTCGCCGTCGCGCAGCGCGTCGGCGAGGCGCCTCAGCACTACGACGCCCGCGCCGCTCCCGAAGATCGTCCCCGCCGCGCGCCGATCGAAGGCGCGGCAGTGGCCGTCGGGCGAGAGGATCTCTCCGGGTTGATAGAGGTAGCCGCGGCGGTGAGGAATCTCGACGGTGACGCCGCCCGCCAGGGCCATGTCGCACTCCCCCGAGAGGAGGCTCTGACAAGCCATGTGGGTCGCCACGAGCGACGTCGAGCACGCGGTCTGCACGTTGACGCTGGGGCCGCGCAAGTCGAGGCAATACGACACGCGCGTCGTCAGAAAGTCCTTGTCGTTACCCGTGTGGCGCAACAAGAAGAGGCCCACCGAGTTCACCAAATCGCGGTTCGTGAGCAGGTTGAAGGCGAAATAGGCCCCCATCCCCGAGCCCGCGAACAGTCCCACCGACCCCGCGAACGACTCCGGCGGATGACCTGCGTCCTCGAGCGCCTCCCATGCGCACTCGAGGAATTGCCGGTGCTGCGGATCCATGATGGCCGCCTCTTTCGGGCTGAAACCGAAGAACTCGGCGTCGAAGCCGTCGAAATCGGCGAGAACCACGCCCGACTTCACGTAGCCGGGCAGCACCAGCTCTTCGACGGGCACGCCCGCGTCCGACAGCTCTCGATCGGAGAAAACGCGAACCGATTCAACGCCTCGTTCGACGTTCTGCCAAAATTCGTCCGGCGAAGCGGCATCGGGAAGGCGCGCCGCCATACCGATGATCGCAACGTCGTTGTCGTTCGTCACCTCGTGCGACATCGAAGCGCCCCCCTCTCGCGCTGTTCACTACTCTTCGGCGAACTTCGGACGGCGACGCTGGCTCATTTCGCGCCGCAGCGAAGCGCGCGTCGTTCCCCTTTCGGCGGCCTCCCCGGAGTTTCGGTCGGCGAGGTAGCGCGTGAGCGCGCGGACCGTCGGAAATCGGTAGAGATCCGTGAGCGAGACGGGATCGGGCAACACGTCGGACAGCCGCCGGTGCAGGCGCACGACGAGCAGCGAGTGCCCGCCCACGTCGAAGAAGTTGTCGTCGACGCCGATCTGCTCGCGCCCCAAGATCTCCTGCCACAGGAGCACTATCGCCGACTCGGTGTCGGTCTCGGGCGCCGCATAGGCCCGCACGAGCTCCGCCTTGCTCGGCGGCGGAAGGGCCTTGCGATCGAGCTTGCGGTTGGGTGTCTCGGGGAACGCGCTCAGAGAAACGACGTGCGCCGGAACCATGAACTCCGGCAGACGCGCTCGAAGGCGGTCACGCAAGGCGGCCTCGTCGATAGCGCCCTGCCCGGGAACCACGTAGACGACGAGCCGCTGATCGCCCGGCGTATCCTCGCGCACCAGGGCGACGCAGGCCTTCACGTTCCTTTCGAGCAAGGTGAGCGCCTCGATCTCGCCGAGCTCCACGCGGTGGCCCCGGATCTTGACCTGATGGTCGCGACGGCCGACGTATTCGAGCGTGCCGTCATAGCGAAACCGCGCCAGATCGCCGGTCCGGTACATGCGGCCCATTCGCGCAAATGGATCGGGCGCGAACCGCTCTTGCGTGAGCTCGGGGCGGTGCAAGTAGCCTCGCGCCACACCCTCGCCGGCGATGTAGAGCTCGCCGACGGCGCCCGCCGGCAGCGGCTCTCCTTGCGCGTCGAGCACGTAGACTCGCGTATTGGCGATGGGCCGTCCGATGGGAATCGACGACTCATCGATCCCCACGACGTGGGTCGTCGACCACACCGTCGTCTCCGTCGGCCCGTACATGTCGATGATGGAGGCGCGCGTCGCCATCCGAAGGGCGTTCACGAGATCGAGCGTCAGCGCTTCGCCGCCGATCATCCAGCATGAAAGCCTCCCGAGAGCGGCCTTGGCTCCGGGATCGTCGAGGAGCATCCGCGCCATCGACGGCGTCGACTGCAAGTGGGTCACGCGATGCCGCTGAATCTGCGCGGAAAGAGAGTGGTCGACGGCCGCCCAAGGCACCTTTTCCACCACGAGCTCTCGGAGCTCGGATAGGTGCGAGAGGTGCTCGAGGACGAGCCGTGTCGGGATGCCGAAGTCGATGAGGCAGGCCACCTCGCTCACCCCGATGCGGGCGAGCTCATCGACCATCGCGAGACAATCCTTTGGACGCCCGAAGAGGCCGCTCGTCTCGTAGTAGCGGCTCACCGCGTGATCGAGCAGCGCGTCGCGCTCTTCGGGCGAGAGGTTCGCGAGATCGTCGCCGCGATCTCCGGCCATGTCTTTGGGCCGTGAGAACGCCGGAAACGACCAGGCATATTGCTTCAACAGCTCGAGCGACGAGCCGAGGTAGCGCTTCAGGGGTTCCTTCACGGCCGCCCGCACGCCGTCTTTGTCGGGCCCCACGAACGCGTGCAGCATGAGCGACACCACGCCCGCGTGGGGGTCGTGCCCGTGCGCTTGCCGCGCGCGCCGGTAGGCCTCGATCTTGGGCGCGAGCTCCGCCACCGATTGTCCCAGCAAATGAGTCAGGATGTTCGCGCCGATCTGCCCGGCTCGCTCGTAAGTCTCCACGTTCCCCGCCGTGGTCACCCACACGGGTAGCTCGAGCTGCACGGGACGCGGCAACGTGCGCACCGCCACGGGCGCGCCGGCGGCGCCGGGAAACTCGACCGCGTCGCCGCGCCAGAGCGCTTTGACGATCTCGATGTCGCGAAACATGATCGCCTTGGCGTCCTTGAAATTGGCTGGCGCCAGGACGAAATCGTTGGGCTGCCACCCCGAAGCGAACGAGACGCCGACGCGACCGCCCGAAAGGTTGTCGACCACCGACCAGGCTTCGGCCACCCGCGCGGGATGATGGAGCGGCAGAACGACACTGCCCGCCCTGATTTGCACGTTTTTCGTGATGGCGGCGACCGCGGCGCCCGTCACGGCCGGATGAGGATAGATCCCCCCGAACGCGTGGAAATGACGCTCGGGCGTCCATACCGCCACGAAGCCGTGCTCGTCGGCGAACTTGGCGCCCTCGAGGAGGAGCTCGTATTTGGCACCTTGGGCGGGCCCGCTCGTCTCGTCGCTCGAGAAGTAGAACAGGCTGAACTCCATGGCCCTCGTCCGCGCGGAAGGCGCGCGCCGCCCGGACTCGCGATCTCGGTCACGATAAAGGACGACCTTGAAGCCGCGCGCGAGCGTCCAAAAGAGCTCCAGCACGGAGATGTCGAACGACAAGCTCGTCACGGCGAGCCAAACGCCCGGCGGATCGTGGGGGATACGCTCATCCATGCCGGCGAAGAAGTTCACCGCGTTGCGGTGCTCGACCATGACGCCCTTCGGCGTACCGGTCGATCCGGAGGTGTAGATGACGTAAGCGAGGTTCTCGGGCCCGGCGCCGCCCTCGAGGTTGCGCTTGGAGTGCGACGCGACTTCCGGCGCGTCGGGGGAGACGACGGTGAGCCCGTCGCGGAAGGCGAGAGCCTTTCGATTCTCGTCGGCGACGACCAGCGCGAGGCCGGCGTCTTTGCACATGAACGCGAGCCGGTCGCGCGGATAGTCGGGATCGAGCGGCACGTACGCGCCGCCCGCTTTCATCGTCGCCAGCGCGGCCACCACGAGATGGTGCGACCGATCGAGGCAAATGCCCACGAGCTTCTCGGGACCTATGCCCATGGTGCGGAGGTGGCCCGCCAATTGGTTGGCGCGCTCGTTCAACTGCCGGTACGAGAGCTCTTCGTCTTCGAAGACGAGCGCGACGGCGTCGGGCGTGCGCGCCGCTTGCTCTTCGACGAGGTGGTGGATGCACGCCTCTGGGTAGCTACGTGCCGTGCGATTCCAATCGACGAGCATCTTGGTGCGGTCTGCCTCCGAGAGGAGCGACAGCTTGCCGACCGGCTGCTCCGGATCGCCAAGCACCGCAAAGAGCAGCGCCGTGAGGTGGCCGGCGATCGCCTTGGCCGCCTCGTCGGAGAGCGTCCCGAGATCGTAGACGAGCCGCGGCGTAGCGCCCAAATGGAGCGTGAGCTCGGCGCCTCGCGGCGGCGGCGTATCGAAAACGACGCTCACGGGCCACCGCTCGCCTTTGGCGAGCCACGGCTTCGCGCGAAGCTCGGGGTGGCGCCCGATCAGATCGCGCAGGTAGGTCGAACGCTCGCGCACGAGAGCGAGTTCGAGGGCGACGCGCTGGCACAGGTCCGCGAACGTCTTCGCGCTGTCGATCTCGATGGAGAGCGGTACCGTATCGGCAGCGAACGGCGAGAGCTCCCCGAGCGCTTCGGTACGCGCGCGATCGACGAAACCGACCGCGATCGCGTCCCTTTGCAGTACGCGCCCGACGAACAAGAGAAACGACGCAACAACGGCCTCGGCGTTCGCGGCGAACGCCGAGGGTACGTCGATCCGCACTTCGGCAAGAATGCCCGAACCCTGTCCCTCTGCCCTCGCGAGCGGGACCTCCGCCGGCTCGGCCGACGCCAGCCGCGCCGCCCAGAAGTCCTCGGCTCGCGACCACGCTTGTTCGGCGCGATCGATGGCCGCGCGGGTCTCCGCGGAGAGGGCATCGAGCTTGCCGCCCAAGTCGAGACCGAGGGCGCTCGCCCATTCGTGCGGGCGGAGGGGCGCGCCGAAGGTCGTCGCGACGCTGGTGATCGCCAATACGCCTTCGCCCGTAGCGACGCCGATCGATTCGTCGTCGATCGAGACCACGGTACCTGGCGACGCGCTGGTCGCCTCGCGCGCTTCGGCTTCGGTGACGACGTAGCACTGCGAGCCCACGTGGACTTTTGCGGCGCCGAGCCGATTCGGATAGCGCTCGCCGAAATGCAGCGCTCGCACGAGCGCCTCGAGCTCGGCTGCGGGCCTGCGAAAGTCCAAGAGGCCTGCGGTCGGCGGGCGAAGGTGGCGGCCGTAATACGTTCGCTCACTCGAAACCTGAGGCCTCGGCGCAATGGCGCCGCTCGCCAGATCGCGCGCCAGCTCCGAGAACGTCTCGATCGCGTGCGCGAAGCACTTCGTGTTGAGCGAGAGCGAGGTCTCCCCCTCGGCGATCTCGAACGTCACCTGGCGCAAGATGTCGCCCGTGTCGACGCCGGCCGTCATCGCGTGCCAGGTGATCCCGTAGGTCGACGCCCGCTCGATGAGCGCCCACGCCGGCGCGTTCAGGCCTGCATAGCGAGGCAGCGGTCCGTCGTGAAAGTTGATGGCGCCGCGCTTGGGAAGCGCGAGCACCTCGTCCGGCACAATCGCCAAGTGCGTAATGGCGAACAGGTAGTCGAAAGGCTCCCGCGCGAGGGCGCCCTCTCTCTGGGCTTTCGGATCGACGACCGAAAGACCCCGCCTCTCGGCCCACGCGACGATACGAGGCGACGCCGAAACGACGCCGCGCACCTCATGACCTTGCCGGAGCCATATCTCGCCGCACTCTTCCAAGAGCGCGTCCTGTCCCATCAGAAAGCACGACAACCCATCCCGATTCGCCATACGCGCCCTCGCCCCACCGAACCGCGAACCTCGCGACCCCACCACAATCTGGTGAGCCGCGTCCGTTTCGAAAGAAGATGAAGGTCGGAGCCCGCGCGTTCCGGGCTATGGGCCTACGGTTTCGACCGAGGGGCAAGAGCGTGCCGCGATGGGCGGCGTGCGGACCGAGAGCACGTCGAGTCAAAAACGGATCCCTCGGCGCCCGCCCGGAGCGAGCGCCCGGCCGCGCGGCAGCCGCTACGGGCAACTCTCGATCGACGTAATCCAATCCTCGATGAGCTTCGTGTTCGGCACGTCGACGACGAGCGAGCCGATCTTCGGCATGCGCAGCTTGTCGTCGCCCGCTGCGTGATTCATGCGCCACCAAAGAGCGGAGTTTTTCGCATCCATCGGCACCAACCGCTTCACGGGGGTTTG
>DATEMX010000029.1:0-6592 GCA_035275365.1 Polyangiaceae bacterium
TCCCGTCACGCTCGGCCGCGATCCGGGCAACCCCATTCGCCTCGACGACCTCTCCGTCTCTTCGCGTCACGCCGTCCTCCGCGAGCACGGGGGAACCTGGTACCTCTCCGATCTCGGCAGCACCAACGGTACGTTCAAGCATGGGCACCGCCTGGCACCTCAGCAAGAGATCCCCCTCGCCGAGGGCGATCTCCTCCAGTTCGGCCAGATCGCCGTGCTCTATTCGAGCCGACCGCTCGCGCCGGCGGCGCCAGCCTACGGGGCTACGGCATGACGAGCAGCGCCGTGAACGTCGTCGCGACCGATTCCAAAGATATCCTCGCCGAAAAAGCCGAGAGCGAGGTGCTCGCGTGCATCGGCTGCAACGACTGCCTCCTCGCGTGTCCTCTCACCGAACGGCAGTTCGTGACGATCGCCGAGCTCAACGCGGCCGTCCACCTATCCATGATCCCGAGCGGCAACGTCGCCAACTTTCTCTCCGCGTGCACGCAATGCCGTCAATGCGTACCGGCGTGCCCCGCCGATCTCAGCCGCGCCGACATGGTCCTCTTCAACAAGATGAAGGTCGAGGACCAAGTTCCGAACCATCTCCTTCCGCTGCAAGTGGCGTCGAGCGTCACCCAATCGAATTGGATGCTCGACGGGTTGGCCGAGCAACTCACCCAACTTTCGCTCTTCGCCGGGGCGACGGCCAACGATCTGCGGCGGCTCTTGCTCACCGTCACGCTTCGACAATTGGTGCCCGGAGAAGACCTTTGCCGCGAGGGCGAGTTTCACGAGCGCCTCTACGTCGTGCTAGCGGGTTCGGTCGAGCAAACTTCGCTCGCGGGCCCCGCCGGCCCCGTCCGCATCCTGGTGCTCGGCCCTGGCTCTTTCTTCGGGGAAATGGCGGTGATCGCCGATCAGGCCGAGCCGTTCACCGTGACATCGCTCGAGATGTCGGTCGTGCTCGAGATCCCGAAGGCCGCGGTGCACCGCCTCATGCAGCATTCCCCCGCCTTCCGGGGGACGATGGACGAGCTCTACCGCCGCCGCGCGCTCTTCAACTACGCGCGGCAGCCCAATGTACTCGGGGGGATGCCCGAGCACGTCGTCGCCGATCTCTTGTCGGCGGCGGAGGTCGTCACCTTGAAGAGTGGCGAATACCTCTTCCGCCAAGGCGATCCCCCGCGCGACTTCTACCTCGTGCGCAGCGGCTTTCTGCGCGTTCTCCGCCAGGTGGAGGGTGCCCCGCGCGTCGTCGTGTACTTCCGTGAAGGCGATCTCTTCGGTCTCATGCCGCTTCTCTTCTCCGAAGGCGCGCAGTCGTTCGGGGTTCAGGCCACCAGCCGCGCCGACGTGATTCGCGTGCCGGGCGCCCACCTCGGCTACGTCTTCGGCCGCTACCCGGGCGTGCGCGACCAGCTCGGAACGGGCGCGCTCGAAATGGAGCGCGTCGCGCGATCCACCGAGCTCGGCCCCGCCCAAGCGCCGGCCAATCCGCTTGCGACCTCGGTCCACTCCACCTTCGAAGCGCTCGTCGAAGCAGGCGTGACCAAGGGCCGCGCCGTGCTCGCCGTCGATCAGAACCGCTGCACGAACTGCCAAAACTGCGTCGACGCGTGCGGGCGCCGCCACGGACACAGCCGCCTAAAGCTCCGCGGCCTGCAGCTCGACAACCTCATGTTCCCTACGGCCTGCCGGCACTGCGAAGACCCCGTTTGCCTGCTCTGCAGCGTGAACGGCATCGTGAGGCTGCCGAGCGGCGAGATCACCATCGTCGAGGAAAACTGCATCGGCTGCGGTGCGTGCGCCGAGCGTTGCCCCTACGGCAACATCAGCATGCACCCCGTAAATCCGCCGGATCACGGCTTCGTATTTCGCCTCCTCGACCTGATCAGCGGCGGCGCGCTTCGCGCCAAGGCGCTCCGCGAGCTCGACCCTCGGGCGCCCCGCAAAGCGGTCAAGTGCGACCTCTGCGCGGGACACGACGACTACGCCTGCGTCACCGCTTGTCCCGTGGGTGCCGCCTTCCGCATCGACGATCCGGCCGCGCTGCTGGGCAAGGTCGTCATCGGGCTCGAGTCGAGGAACCGAGTGGGATGAAAGGGGCCAGCGATCTCCGCCAGCACGGCTGGCTCGAACGCCCCTATCCTTGGCTTGGCATCCTGGTGTTCACGAGCGTAGGCGCGTCGCTCGTAGCGCTCGCGCTCTACGCGGGCGACCTCGAGGACCTCGATCGCTTCTTGTTTCCGAGCACCGTCCGCGGGTACACCGTGCTCGGACTCGCCTCGGGCGTGTTCGCGGTTTCGCTGGCCGCCGCCGCGCTGGCCTATTCGCTCCGCAAACGCTCGTGGCAGGAGCGATTGCCGCTCTTTCGATCGACGATGATGACGTGGCTCTGGTCGCACGTCACCTTCGGCCTGCTCGCGTTCGTGCTGGTGCTCTTTCACGGCGGGCACGGCGTCTTCAGCCTTCGATTTTCCACCGGCAAAGCGGCGCTCGGGATTCTCTTCTTGCTGGTGGCGAGCGGCGTGGTCTGGCGCCTCGTCTACGCGGTGGTACCGCCGCGCGCCGCGCCGCGCATCGGCAACTACGCCGAAGAGGGCAGCGCAAGGCGCGCGGACGAACAGCTCACCGAAATCGAGAAGCTCGCCGCGGGGCGCTCGCCCGAGCTGCAAGCGCTGAAGAACGCGCTCCTCGCCCACGCGGTGCACGCCACCGAATACGCAGAGCGCGCCGCCAGGTTCGGCCTCGACGAAAAGGCCGTGCTCGAAGAGATTCACCGCCTGTCGATGAGCCGCGACCGCGCGCTCCTCCGCCAGCGCTTGCAACACCGATATTCGTCTTTTTTGCAGGCGTGGCGCCTCGCCCACATTCCCCTCACCATCCTCTTCATACCGGCCGTCGTCGTCCACGTCGTCTTCGCCCTCGATTTGCCCGCCAAGACGCTCCCCAAGGATCTCACGCCGCCGCTTTTGTCGGGGTTCGATACGGCCGACGCGTGCGCTTCATGCCATCGAACCATCTACGACCAATGGAAGGGCTCGATGCACGCCCACGCGATGAAGAGCCCCCTCATGATCGCGCAGAACAATCAGCTCTTGGCGCTCGAGCTCGCCAAAACGAAGGCGCCCGATCCCCGCGGCATTTGCGTCAATTGCCACGGGCCCGTGGGCATGACGCTCGCCGACGGCGAGAAGCTCCCTCTTAGGGGTCCCTTCGGCGGCGACGCGCTCTTGAACGAAGGCATCTCCTGCTCGGTGTGTCACCAACACGTCGGCAAACCCACGCCCGGGCAGGGCGGCTTGGCAAAATTCCAAGAGTCGTTCCAGCGCGGGTCCACCTATTACGGCCCCATCCGCGATCCCGTGGGCAACGCGTTTCATCAGAGCGAGTTCGCCGGCGTCTTCAAGAACTCCGACGACCTCTGCGTGGGTTGTCACAACGTGAGCTACGACAAGAACGGTGACGGCAAGATCGTGAAGGGCCAAGATCTCGTCCTCCAAGTCACCGACGAGGAGTACCAAGAGTACCGCGCTGGCGGCGGCGACCAGACGTGCGTCACTTGCCACATGCCTCGGCTGCAGAAAACACGCGTCGCCGAAGGAGCGAGCATTCCCTTCGAACAAGATCGCGAGGCCCCCGCACGTGCCTTGCACGATCACTCGTTCGCGGCGGTCGACTACCCGCTCGACGTTCCCGCCAGCAAAGACGCGCAAAAGCCGATCCGCGACGCGCTCTTGAAGAGCGCGACCAAGATCGACCTCGTGCACGGATCGGCCTCCCTGCGCGGGCTCACGGTGAGCTTCGACGTCACCGTCACCAACGCGGGCGCCGGGCACTACGTGCCGACCGGGTTCGCCTTCGCGCGTCAGATGTGGCTCGAGATCACCGTGACCGATCCCCAGACCACGCTCTTCTCGTCGGGCGTGCTTGCCGATGCGTCGGCCGATCTGTGCGACGCCGCGACGGTCGACGAACCGAACAACCCCATGCGGTCGAACATCGTCGGGTGCGATCGATCCGATCCGCAGCTCGTCAATTTCCAGCGCAAACTCGTGAGCCACTTCGAGATTGCAACCGACAAGGATGGCCTCCGCGTGGTCAACGACAGGGGCGATCCGAAGCTCGTGCAGGCCGAGTTCGGCCAAGAAGAGTGGCTCCAGCGGCTCACGAGCGGCGTCGTCGATCGCGTGAGGCCATCCGACAAGCAGCCGATGAGCGCGATACGACCCGGCGACACGCGAACCTTTCACTACACCGCCGCGCTCTCGGCGCGGCCCGCGGGCGAGCTCTCGATCAAGGCGCGCCTGCTCTTTCGCAGCCTTCCGCCGTACATGGTCCGCGCCCTCGGCGAACACCAGCCCCAGAGCGAGAAGCCCCGGCTCTCGCCGCTCGTGACACGCCTCGAAGTCGTAGAAATGGCTTCGATTCGTCAATCGCTCAGTCAGTTGACGAAGTAGCCAACCAACGGCGTGTTTGGTACGACCGTCCCATGACGCAGCCGCCGGGAGGCCAGGGTCCTCATTGGCATACCCCGCCCCCTGGCTCGGCTTCGCCTTGGCGGCCCATCCCGACCACCCATACGCGTCCCGGATTTCAGAAGCCCAAAGGCGGTGGTGGATGCGCCATCATCGTCATCAGCCTCGTTTTGCTCTTCTGTGTGGGCGGCGGGGCCATCGCCTTCGTGTTCTATCTGCGCGATCGCCGTCAGGCGACCATCGAAGAAACCGAGGCGGTGCCCTCGGCGCGCCCGCGACGCGACGGAGGCGCGCCGCGGCCTCCCTCACCGTCCTCGTCGACTCGCAGGCGCCCCGGCACGTCGTTCTGACGCGAAGCCTCTGACGTCACGCAGCGACGTGCTGGCTGCCGAGCAGCCTACTGATGGCGAGCGCGTCGCTCCGACGTCCCACGCGTGTGATGGGGGGCCCCACAGGGGCGCGGCGCAGCGCGCCTTCGATGAGCCAGCGCGAAAAGCGCGTCATCTGGCAGAACTCGACGCCGAGCGCCCTCGCGTGCTCGCCTTGCCTTCGGCCGTGGGCCACCCGCGTCACGATGGCATCGAGATCGATCCAGAACTTCGAGTCCGGGATCTGAAACGACGCGATAACGCGATCCCCCGTCACCACCGGCTCGGCCGGGGTGACGAGCATCCCCGACGAAGAGAGGTTGAAGATGCGGTCGGCGACGAGCCGAAAATCCCGCTCCCGCACGATCTGACAGGGGATATTGACCATGTGTCGCCGTGAAGTGCGGCGATTGGTTCGAAGCGAGCTGCGCATCGATGCCTCCTACGAACCGAATCGTACGCAGCGCACCGACCGAAGGGCCAAATTCCCGGCGACCGAAGGCCACCCCGATCGCAACCAATGTGCTAGCTGGCGAGCGGCGCGTGGACGCCCACCCAAGTCTCATGCGATACTGGAGCGCCATGGGGGAAGTAGAGCCCGCTTGGTTCGTGGGGGCGCGGTTGGCGGCCGACGACGCGAGTCGGCTCATCGAAACGATCCGCGATTTGTCGCCCTTGACCAACCTCGACGGGGTGATGGCCATCGTTCGAAAGGCCGCCCGGGAGCTCAGCGGTGCCGACGGCGTCACCTTCGTGCTCCGCGAAGGCGACGCCGTCTATTACGCAGAAGAGAACGCGATCGGTCCGCTTTGGAAGGGTCGCCGTTTTCCCGCGAAGGCATGCATCTCGGGCTGGGTGATGATGCACGCTCGACCCGCCATCATCGAAGACATCTACGAAGACGCGCGCGTTCCGCACGACGCCTACCACCCCACGTTCGTGAAGAGCTTGGCGATGGTCCCCATCCGCACCAAAGATCCGCTGGGGGCCATCGGCGCCTATTGGGCAACGCCACACAAGGCGACCGAACGCGAAGTCACGCTGCTCACCTGCTTGGCAGGAGCCACGGCCGTCGCCATGCAAAACGCCGAGGCCTACCAAAAGAGCGTGCAGGCGACGCGTATTCGCGACGAATTCATCAGCCTCGCGTCGCACGAGCTGAAGACTCCGCTCACGTCGCTTCACCTCCGGCTCCAAAGGTTGCAGCGCCTCCTCGAGCACTCGCCCCCCGACGAGGCTGCGCTGGGGTCGAACCTCGCGGCCGCCCTGGGGAGCTCGAGCAAGCTGGCTGCCCTCGTCGATTCGCTGCTCAGCGTGTCGCAACTCCTCGAAGGAAGGCCGATGGCGACGACGACGTTCGACCTCTCCGAGCTGACACGCTCGGTGGCCGATCGCCTGTCGCCCCAATTCGCCGCGAAAGGCGTCGCGCTCGAGGTCTCCACGCCAGGCCCCCTCGAAGGCTCGTGGGTCTACGACCAGATCGACATCGTCATCACCAACTTGCTCATGAACGCGCTCAAATACGGCGAGGGCACACCCGTCTCGATCCGCATCGACGAGCACGAGACCGCCGTGCGCGTTGCCGTCAAAGACAGCGGAATCGGCGTCGATCCGATCGATCACGAGCGCATCTTTCACCGCTACGAACGCGCCGTGCGTCCATCGTCGTACCAGGGCATGGGGCTCGGCCTCTGGCACTGCCGCGAGATCGTGAGCGCGCACGGCGGTCGCCTCGACGTGCATAGCGCCGTCGGCAGCGGC
>DATEMX010000030.1:0-6137 GCA_035275365.1 Polyangiaceae bacterium
TCGGGATCTTCGGCCTTGATGCGGTGGATGTGTTCGGGGCGTGCGCCGACCTTGTCGAGGAGAGCTTCTTTGGCCATGCGGTAGTTCGAATCTGGGCTGTCGGGCGGCACGGCTCGTTCGTCGCCCCAGAAGAATTCGACCCGGCTCCAGTCGAGCTGGCTCTTGTAGGGATGCTGCGCCAAGAGCTCGTAGAGGCCGCGCGGCGTGGACCCGCCCGACAAGACGAGCGAGAAGCGCCCGGTCGTCTCGAACGAGAGCTGCCCTACTCGGCAAACTTGTTCGGCCGCGGCGTGGAAAAGATCGGTGGGATCCGAAAGCTGTCTTATCACTTCTTGCCTCCCGGCTCGACGTGGCCCCCGAACTTTTTGCGCATCGCCGACAGCACCTTTTCGGCGAACGTATGATCTTGGCGCGAGCGAAACCGCGTGTAGAGCGAAGCCGTCAGCACGTCGGCCGGAACCGACTCTTCGATCGCCGCAAACACGGTCCAGCGGCCTTCACCCGAGTCTTCGACGAAGCCCGTGTAGCCCGCGAGCGAAGGATCTTCGGTGAGCGCGTCGGCCGTGAGATCGAGCAGCCAAGAACCGACGACGCTCCCGCGGCGCCACAGCTCGGCGATGTCGGAGAGAGGCAGGTCGTAGCGCAAGTCTTCCGGCAGCTTTTGCGAGGTGGCGTTGCGCAGAATGTCGAAGCCCTCCGCGTAGGCCTGCATCAAGCCGTATTCGATGCCGTTGTGGATCATCTTGACGAAGTGCCCCGCGCCCGAAGGGCCGCAGTAGAGGTAGCCTTCTTCGGCCGTTCCCCCGGTATTTTCGCGGCTCGGTGTGCGCGGGATGTCCCCGCGCCCGGGCGCGAGCGTCTTCCAAATCGGATCGAGGTGCGAGACCACCGATTTTTCTCCGCCGAGCATGAGGCAGTAGCCGCGTTCGATGCCCCAGACACCGCCGCTCGTGCCGACGTCGACGTAGCGGATGCCCTTGGGCGCGAGCGCCTTGGCGCGGCGCACGTCGTCTTTGTAGTAGGAGTTGCCCCCGTCGATGACGATGTCGCCCGCCTCCATGTGTAGGGCCAGCTCGAGCACGGTGCTCTCGGTGGCGTCGCCCGCGGGGACCATCACCCAAGCAGCCCTTGGCGCTTTGAGCTTGGCGCAGAACTCCTGCAGGGTGCTGGCGCCGACGGCGCCCTCGCTCACGAGCTTTTCCGTGTTCTTCGGATCGCGGTCGTAGACGACGCACTGGTGCCCGCCGCGCATCAGCCGGCGCACCATGTTGCCCCCCATTCGACCCAGTCCGATCATTCCGAGCTGCATTGTCCGTCTCCGCTCTGGTGCTTGCTGCGCGTGCCGTATCCGTATCCGTGTGTACCGCGGACTACGTTTCGCCCGTGTTGAGGCGAGATACAAGTCTCGATCGACCGGTTCGGGAGAAAAATTCCGTCGTCCCCACCTCGCACGCTCGGTAACCTCGGTGCGAGAAAGCCTCAGTCATCGCTAAAGCGCCAAGCCCCGCCAAGCCGCCAAGGAGAATTGGGTTTGGTGGAGTCAACGCGGAGCGACGCCGCGGCTCACCCAAGGGCCGCCGGAACGGCCGCCGAGCGCGTCTTCAATTGAAGCCACGCTAGCGAGAGGAACACGACGCCGAGCCCGGGCAGGACGAAGAAATTCGCCAGCTCCCACCCGTAGCGATGATGGATGGCGCCGGCGTTGAAGGCCGAGAGCGCGACGCTTGAGCTCACGATGAAGTCATTCGCCGCCTGCGTCTTGCCGCGCTCTTTTGGCTCGTAAGTCTCGGTCAGGAGCGACGTCGCGCCCACGAACAAGAAGTTCCACCCGATCCCGAGGAGGAACAGCGCCGCGGAGTAGTGGAGCAAGGTCGTCCCGGTGAGGTTCAATCCGACGCAGATCACGTCCAGGATCCCGCCGACGAACATGACCGCGGGCGCGCCGAACCGCTTGATCAACGAGCCGGTGAAGAACGAGGGCGCGAACATCGCGAACACGTGCCACTGGATCACCGACGCGGTGTCGGAGAATGTGTGATGGTGCTGTTTCATCGCCAGGGGCGTCGCGATCATCAGGAAATTCATCGCGCAGTAGCCGAGCACGCCGCAAAGCACGGCCACAATGAACTTCGGCTGCTTGCCGATGGTGAGCAGGCTTCGTCCGCCGCCCTGCTTGTCTTCGAAGCGGATGGCCGGCAGTTTCAGCATGGCCAGCGCGGGGAGGCTGACCAGGCTCACCAGGAATACGGCGAAGAAGCTGCCGACGAACTCCGGGCCTTGCACCCAGCCGCGCGATACGCGCGCCAGGTTCGGGCCGACGAAGGCGGCGAGCACCCCACCTCCCAGCACGTACGAGATCGCACGGCTCTTGAACGCCGCCGGGCTCTGGTCGGCCGCCACGAAGCGATAGTAGTTCGAAACTCCGTTGAACACGCCGATCAGCGTGATGCCGACGCAGAGCGGGACGAAGGAGCCGTTCTCGACCGCCCAGGTCGAGATGGCCGCGCCCACGACGCCGACCAGGGCGGCGGCCATGAAGCTCGATTTGGCTCCGAACCGGGACATCAAGCCCGCCGCGGGGATCGTCACGAGCATGGTCGAAAGAAACTGGAGAGCGACCGGAAGCGTCGCCAGCGTGGGATCCGGAGCGATCCGTTCGCCGACGAGTCCGGTGATCGCGAAGATCACGGTGCTCTGGCTCAGCTTGACCGCGTGGGACAACGAGAGAAGCCATACGTTGCGCTGGGCTAAGCCGAGGGTCTTGTCGTCGCTGGTCGCTGCGTTGCTTGGTTGCAAGGGTTTCCTCCAAAAATAGACGTCGGCGGCGGTCAAGCGTCCTTCGCTCGAGATGTCGGTGATCGTTATACGACTCGCCAAGCCACCGCGGAGCACACCGAGACGCCGGTCGCCAGTCCAATCGCGAGAACGTCGGTGGCCGCCGACGCGCTCTCCGCCTAGTCGGCGAGGTTGATGAGTGGGTCGGCGGAAAAGACGCGCCCGTTGCGCGGCAGGTTGTCGAGGTACATGTCTCTTGCCGAGAGCGTAAGCCGTTTGCAGGCTCGTACGCTCTCCGTCGTGATCCCTAGGTGCTGGTGGGGTCGGGCTTGCGGGCGGTCAGTAGTACCAGGATGCCGCCGCACGTCACGGCGATGTCGGCCACGTTGAAAGCGGGCCAATCGAACCATCCGCGGTGGACGTGGAGAAAATCGGTCACCGTGCCGTTTTGAGCGCGGTCGATGAAATTACCGACTGCGCCCCCGATGATGAGCCCGATGCCGACGGTGACCGGGGCGCGCACCGGCTGCTTGGCGATGTAGAGAACGCCGACGACCACGGCCGCGAGCGCGGCGATCCCCAGAAGCGCCATGCGAATGCCCGCAGGCCAGTCGCGCATCAAGCTGAATGCCATACCCGGATTTTCCCAATGGACGAGGTCGAGGGCACCGGGGATGACCGAGCGCGGACCTTTGGCGGTGGACTGAATCGCCCATTGCTTGCTCGAGAGGTCACAACCACCCGTGCAAATGGCCACAAAGAGGGCGAGGAAAAGAGGGTTTCGCATCGAGGTAGCAGCGTAGCATCGTTGCCGCGCGGCGGGCGAGTTCGGTAGGCGTCGCATCGGTGGGGGATTCGGGAGTCTTACTTTGGCCAGACGCCGCCTCGGCGCGCTCTCCCCTAAGTTGGGACGAACGCCGTGCCATCGAACTCGTCCGTCTCGCCAGCCGGCAGGAACGTCGTTCCGACCTTCGTACCCATGCCCATGATCGACGCGACCGGACCCGCTCTGCTCGTCGTGGACGACGGGAGAGAGAGCTCGCAGAGCCTCGAGGCATTGGCGCTTCCTCTCGGGCTTCGCGTGGTCAACGCATCGGTGGAACAGGCGCTCGGCCTCCTGCCGTTGGGAGGCTTCGCCGGGGTGCTCGTCGACGCCGACGCCTGCGGTGATGCGCGCGCCACCTTCGCGCGTTTCCGCGATTGTCTGCCGGACAGTGCCGTTCCTGTGCTGCTGCTCGCGAAGGCCGACGGCGCCTCAAACGACTCACTACGAGCCTATGTGCGCGACGGTGTCGACTACCTCGCCGTGCCGATTGACGCCGCCGCGTTGCAACTTCGGCTATCGCCGTCGGCCGAGCTCGTTCGCGTGCGCGAACGCCTCCAGCAGCAAACGCGCGTCTTGCACCAAAAAGAGGAGCTCCTCGAAGCGGAGCTCCTGGCGCGTGCGCGCGCCGAATCGGCTATGCGCGCGAAAGAAGAGGTCCTGGCCATCGTGTCGCACGATTTGCGAAATCCGATGAGCGCGATTTTGGCGAGCTCGGGCATGATCGCCAAGAGGGCCGGCTCCGACGTGCAGAAGCAAATCGAGGTCATCGAGCGCTCGGTGGCCCGCATGCAGAAGCTGGTGAGCGACTTGCTCGAGGAGGTGCGCATCGAGGCGGGGCAACTCGGTCTCGATCGACGCGAGCACGAAATCGTCGCGTTCGTGACGCAAGCGGTGGAGGCGATGAAGCCCGTGGCCGGCCTCAAATCGCAAGAGCTGTCGTGCCGGCATCCGAGCGAGCCCTGCCGTGTGATGTGCGACGTCGAACGAATTTTTCAAGTGTTGTCGAATCTTCTCGGCAACGCGCTCGCGTTCACGCCGGTGGGGGGCCACATCGCTATTTCCGCGGAACAACACGACGGCGAGGTGCGCTTTTCCGTCAGCGACGACGGGCCCGGGATCGCGCCCGAGCAACTGCCGAATATCTTCAATCGCTATTGGCAAGCCAACCACACCCGGGCAGGCGTGGGGCTCGGCCTCTCCATTGCCAAAGGGATCATTCACGCCCACGGCGGACGCATTTGGGTCGAGAGCGAAGTTGGGCGCGGAACCACCTTTCACTTTACCCTGCCTCTCGCGAAAAGCGTCCAATAGGCTGCTGAAATAGTGACCTTGCTTCTGTCTTGGGGGGAATGCGCTGCCATTTCTCCCCTAACTTTGCATCGGGCTTTTTCTTGGGAGTTTTCCTGTGTAAGCTGCGGAGACGCACTAGGGGGACGGCAACTGTGTGAGCTCCCCCGCACCGCGTTGACCGCGCCAGATGTCGGACTCTCCCCCCCCTTCGAGCGTCGCAGAACTTCAAGCCATCGTTCTGCGCGAGGCTGTTTCGCTGACCGATTTTTCGGGTCACATCCACGCGCTCCTCGAGCGATCTCCGTCGGCCATCTTCGCCAAGCGACGTGAGGACTGGCGCTACATCTACGCCAACGCGGCGTTCGAGGAATTCACGAGCCGGCTGCGCGACGAGATGCTCGGGCGCACCGACGAAGAGCTCTTCGCGGTCGTGTCGGCTTCGAAGCTCAGGTACGACGATGCGGAGATCGCCGAGACGGGCGAACCCACCCGCCGCGAAATCGTCATTCGGCTGAACGACAGCGAAGAGCGCACGTTCTCCGTCGTCAAATTTCCACTGCGCGACCGGGCGGGCCACATCTTCGCCGTTTGCGCCATCCTCACCGATTTGACCGAGCAGAAGCGCGCCGTGGGCGCTCTGCAAGACTCCGAAGCGCGCTGGCGCACGCTCTTCGAAAATACGCACCAGCACATCTCCACTATCGATAGCGCGGGCACGATTCTCACCGTCAACCGCGGCCTCCTCGGCCTCTCGCCGAGCGAGCTCGTCGGAATGCGCTGCATCGATCTCGTCGTCGGGTCGGGGCGCGATACCCTGAAGAAGGCCATCTCGGGCGTCTTCGTGGCCCCGGAGGTCTTCGTGACCGAGCAGGAGATGCGCGCTCCCAACGGTACGAGCACTTGGTTCGAGATCACGCTAGGACCGATCTTGCGGCACGGCAGGGTGGCCGAGGCCATCCTCATCGCGTCCGACATCACCGAACGGCGCCTCATCGAGGAGCGGCTCCGCCATTCGCAGAAAATGGAGGCCGTAGGACGGCTCGCGGGAGGCGTCGCGCACGACTTCAATAACCTCCTCACGGTCATCAGCGGTCATCTGCAGCTACACCTGCGCGACATCACGCGAGGCACGGCGTCGAGTGAGAACGTGCAAGCGGCGCTCGACGCGGCCTACCGCGCCTCCGAGCTCACCAAACAGCTTCTTACCTTCAGCCGCAAGTCGGTGGTGAAGCCGGTGCTCGTCGAC
>DATEMX010000031.1:0-2724 GCA_035275365.1 Polyangiaceae bacterium
GGAACGCTCCCCTTGAGCGAGGTGGTCGGCGCGAACGGGTTGGCCACACCAATGTCGATCAACGGATCGAGAACACCGACTTCACGCGAAGAGTGCGCATGTTCGACCGCCGATTTGGCCTCTGCGAGCTTCTGCTCCACCTCCGCTTTGTGGCCCGCCACGGCGATGGGAAACACGAACGAAGCGCCGCCTCGAAACCGGAGCGAAAGGCTCTCGTCCAAGACGATGGACTCTTCGAGCTCCGAGAGGGGGAACCGCTTCAGAATCTCGCCCCGGGCCTCGATGACACCGCTCGGAAAGAAGTAGATGCCCGCGCGGAACGGGAGCGCCCCGACACGGCGCAGATGCGCGAGCGAGGAGAGGAGCCCCGCCGTCAGCGCAGCGATGGCGATCGCGTAGGCCGCGATGAAAGACAAGGGGTGCACGGCCACCGCGCTCTCGAGCTCGCCGAAGCCGAGCTGAAAGGTGGCCACCAGCGCTACGAAGCCGACCGCCCCCACGCCCGCCCAAACGAAGGCCTCGCGCGGAGGGCCTACCTCGATGCCGAGGAGCGGCAGCGGCTGACCAGCTCCCCGCAAGGATCCGATGAAACGGTCCTGAACGGCGCGCGAAAGTTCGTAGAAGTCCGCCTCTTGCATGGGAAACCCTCGCTTGAGCGAATGCCAAACGTGGTGGGTCAGATCCTCTATCGTTCTATCGCAATCGCGCCGCTCCCATCCAACTACTTCACCGCGCGGCCGTTGGATTTTCCAATCTCGCGCGGTCCTCGGGCCTTCTGCGCTAACACGACTGCTGCAGACCTTGGCAGGAGCAGATCACGATCGTCCAAAAATGGCTGAGACCCAACGTAAAATACGGCGAGTCCTTGAGCTGGCGTATGCCCGCTCTGATGATCGATCTGGGAGCGAGGAAGTCTGCAGCAGTAATGCTAAGATTCGCGCGCCGAAGTCGCTTGCCATGTCATCCATCTCGATCCGCAAGCTCGTCGTCCGCTTCGGCGAGAAGTTGGCCGTCGACCATGTCGATCTCGACATCGCGTCGGGGGAGCTCTTTCTCCTGCTCGGCCCGAGCGGCTCGGGCAAGACCACGCTCCTTCGATCGATCGCGGGTTTCCACCCACCCGACGAAGGTTCCGTGCACTTCGGCGACGAGGACGTGACCCACCTGCCGGCGCATCGGCGAAGCACGGGAATGGTCTTTCAAAGCTTCGCCCTTTTTCCGCATTTGAGCGTGGCCGACAACGTCGCCTTCGGCCTGCGCGAACGCAAAATACCGAAGCCTGAGATCGCCAAGCAGGTTCGAGCGGCGCTCGAATCCGTGAAGATCGCGGGCTACGCGGAGCGCCGAATCGACCAGCTCTCCGGAGGCGAACAGCAGCGCGTGGCCTTGGCGCGCGCCCTCGTCGTGAGACCGCGCTGCCTTTTGCTCGACGAGCCCCTCTCCAACCTCGACGCCAAGCTTCGGCATTCGATGCGCGCCGAGATACGGCGCATCTGCAAAGAGTTCGGCCTCACCGCCGTCTATGTCACCCACGATCAGAAAGAGGCGCTCGCTGTCGCCGATCGCATCGCGGTGATGAGCCAAGGCCAGGTCTTGCAAGTCGGCTCGCCGTTCGACATTTACCGGCGCCCCGCATCGCGCGCTGTCGCCAGCTTCGTCGGCGAGTCGAACCTGCTCCTAGCCAAGATCGTGGCGCTCTCCTCGGGCTCGGCGCGCATCGGAACGCGCGTGGGCGAGCTCACCGCCGCTTTGCCTTCGAACCACTCGTGCACCGTGGGAGGCGACGTGTGGGTCTCCATGCGACCCGAGTGCTTCCGCTTCGTGCCCCACGAAGGTGGCGTCGAGAACGCCATGACCGGCGACGTGTTCGAGACGACCTACCTTGGCGAGATCGCCGAGCATCGCTTTCGCGTGAGCCAAGGTGAGCTCCGCATCTCCGAGCAGAACCCGAGCACCGTCGAACGAGGCTTGCCCCGCGCGGCCGTCGCCTGCATCGCCGCCGCGGACGTGATCCTCTTGCCTGCCGATGCCGATGGATAGCCGCGTCGCCGGAGCCGCGAGCCTCTTGGCCGTCGTCCTCGTCCCGTTCGTGCTCCGGCCGCGGGACGGCTTACTCGACGAGACCGGCGAGCAAGTCGTCATCGTCACGCCGCACAACGAGGCCATTCGCTTCGAGCTCGGCCGCGCTTTTCACGAGCACATGCGGCGCGCCCGAAAACGCAACGTGAGCGTCGACTGGCGGACGGTGGGCGGCACCAACGAGATCGCGCGCTTCATCCATTCGAGCTTCGCCGGCGCCTTCGAGCTCTATTGGAAGCGTGATCTCGGGCGCGCGTGGACACCAGCCGTCGCCGGCGCGTTTGCCAACCCCGCGGTCGTCCCGTCACCGGGACCCGCCGAGAGCCTCGAGTCGCTGGCGCGCCGCACCTTCCTCGAGTCCAACGTCGGCATCGGCGTCGATTTGCTCTTCGGCGGCGGCAGCTTCGAATACATGAACAACGCCGCGGCGGGCCGCATCGTCGACGCTGGCGTCGTGAGCGCGCATCCCGAGCTCTTCAACGAGCGCGTCATCCCATCGTCGTCGGGCGGTGAGCCCTACTGGGATCCCCACGGCCGCTGGTTCGGCGCGTGCCTGTCGGCCTTCGGCATTTGTTACAACAAAGACGACGAGCCCGTCATCGCCGCCGGTCAAGCCTCCGCCGAAACGTCCCCGGCAAGCTGGAG
>DATEMX010000032.1:0-6878 GCA_035275365.1 Polyangiaceae bacterium
TCGGAGTCCAGGCGGACTTCGTCGACTGAGTGGCGCTAGATACGGCCTCGAAAGGGACCAGATGGTGGGCCGGCCGGGACTCGAACCCGGGACCTACGGATTAAAAGTCCGCAGCTCTACCGACTGAGCTACCAGCCCAGAATGCGTGATTCTCTTACTCTTTTTGCCGGTGCGTGTCTCCGTCGATTTGCTCGGCCGGGCATTTCCTGGCCGCGACCGTCGAGGGCGACGTCTCTAGCAGACCATGCCTTGTGGCGGTAGAGGTTCGGCGGTTCCGCCGGGAGGAAACGGGGGTCGGACTTTTTGCTTCCGACGACGAACGCGACCGCCATTTACCTGAACGTATGATCAGATCTACCTTCTTCGCATGCTGGTCGGGGAGCTGCCGGGATGGCGAGAGGCAGTCGAGCGAGCGCGCGAGCTCTGGCCCAGCATTCCGGCGTGGGCTTTCGAGCGTGCCGCCGAACTGGAGGCAGAGGCGCGCACTCACGAGCAAGCGGAGCGGTTCGCGCTCCACCCCGCGACTGCCGCCGAGCTCGCCGTCCGCGCCGGCGCGCTACACGGCCGCAACGCCTGGGTCCTCGACGACGAGGAAGAAGATTGACGACGCCAACCGTGTCCCCCCCCAATTCCCCTTGGAGATTCGATGAAGTGGCTGGCCTCAGTCGCACGAGGTCACCGAAGATGGTGCCTCAAGACGCGTTCGAGACGCACGCGAAGGAGACCAGCCATGGAACATCTTGCGATCGATCTAGGTGGAAGGGAATCCCAAGTCTGCATTCGTGGGGCGGACGGGGTGATTTTGGAGGAGAAACGGTGGGCGGCGCGGGATTTGGGGCGATACCTCGGGACGCGACCCAGGAGCCGAGTGGTGCTGGAGACGTGCGCCGAGGCGTTTTGCGTGGCGGATCAAGCCAAGGCGCTTGGACACGAGGTCCGTGTGGTTCCGTCGACGCTAGTGCGAGCACTGGGCGTGGGGGAAAGAAAGACCAAGACGGACAAGCGCGACGCGCGCAAGCTGAGCGAGGTGTCGGCTCGGATCGACGTGCCCAGCGTGCATATTCCGACGCAAGAGTCTCGCGAGCTCAAGACGCGGCTTGGAATGCGGGCCGGCTTGGTGACGGCGCGCACGAAGCTGATCAACACCGTGCGAGGTTGGTTGAGAGCGAGCGCTTTGAATGTGCCCAAGGATGCGGACCGATTCGTCGCTCGGGTCCGCGAATTGACGGAGCACCGACCTTCGTACGTGGAGCGGCAACTTCTGGTGATCGATGTGTTGACGCAACAGATCGACGAATCCGACACGGAAGCGACGAAGCTCGCGAAGAAGCATCCGGTCTGCCCGAGGCTGATGAGCGTCCCCGGAGTCGGAGCGATAACGTCGCTGCTCTTCGTCGCCGTCATCGACGATGTCCACCGATTCAAGAGCGCTCACGAGCTGGAGGCCTACCTGGGCGTGACGCCGGGAATCTACGCGAGTTCGACTCGCGTCCAACGAACCGGGATCACCAAAGCTGGCTCCCCCGAGATGCGTCGATGCCTGACGCAAGCCGCTTGGTCTGCCAAACGAGCTCGAGGACGTCACCCGATGCTCGAATGGGCTGCGGAGGTCGAAAAGCGCCGAGGAAAACGCATCGCCACCATCGCTCTGGTCCGAAAAATGGCGGGGATCATGTTCGCCCTCTGGCGCGATGGCACCGTCTACAACCCCATGCAAGCCGCGCGAGTGACGCCCAAGCAAGACTCCGCCCCGCAAGCGATGACCGTCACCTAAGCGGCGCTTTCCGGTGCCCAGAGAACCACAAGCTTCGACTGTCCAAGGGGGGTGACCGCGAGCCAAGCCGCGAGGGCCGTTCGACCTCGTTCTGGCGATGGCGGCCCCCCCACGGACTCCAACCTATGCGCCTCGAGCACGAAATACTCGATGAGCGCGAATACTCGATTGAGACAGTTCGAAGCTTCGCCGTCACTCTCTCAGCACCTGAAACCCCGCCTGGCACGCCGCCCGCACTTCGAGAGCGTGGGGGCGTCTCAAATCAACCGGCGCGCCAGGCTACTGGCCGTACGCCACCGCACAAAACCATCTTGACTGAGGGGCCACTTCATACTCGGCTTAGCGGCTTAGCGGCTTAGCGGCTTAGCGGCTTGGCGACGACGGGTCCTCTTCGCTCAAAGCCGCGTAGCCACCGTCTTCGTTTCCCCGGGCTTGCACTGCGCCGCCATCGACTTCCGCGCTCTATCGCCGATGAACGCCACCGCGTGCGGACCGGCCGTCACTGACACGCCCATCTTCGGCGTGAGGCCGAGCGGGCGGCCGTCGAGGAGGACGCGCGAGATGGGGATCGAATTGAGGTTCAGCGTGCAGTTACCCGTGGCCGGAGCCGCTGCGGTCGCTGCTTTGGTTGCTTCGGCGGCGTCGGCCTTCGCCTTGGCGCGCGCGGTTTTGGCGCCCTTCGACGACGCCGGACGCGCCTCGACCGCCGGCGTTTCGGCTGGCGGTGACGCAGTATCGACGCCAGCGGTCTTGACCGGCTCCTTCGACGCTTCGTCGAACGCGACGACGAACGTCTTCGCGGCTTGGTCGTCGAAGGTGACGGGGAGCTTGACGGTCTTGTAGCCGGGCTTGCTGGCTTCGAGTGTCCACGCCTTCGAGTTGTCGATGTCGATGGGGCGCGAGTAGTCGGTGAGCGCGCGGCGTTCGTCCGACGACACGAGCGCGAGCGTTGCGCCGGGCGTCTTCACGTCGAATGTGGCCGCGCCTTTGTTGACCTTGAGCGAGACGGGGTCGAGCTCTTTGGTTTCGTTGGGGTCGAGCGTGACCGTGGTTTTCTTGGCGACGTAGCGTTCGCCGCCCTCGAAGACGACGGTGTGCTCACCGGGCGCCAGGCCTTTCAGTTCTTGCGGCAGGGTGCCGATGTCTTTGCCGTCGACGACGAGCTTGATGCCTTCTTGCTTGGCCGAGGCTTTGATCACCGCGGTGAGCGTGGATGTGCTCGCGTTCCCGTCGGGCAGCTTGTCGCGCCCGACGGCGTAAATACCCACGACAACGGCTGCGACGGCAGCCCCGATCACGATTTTGCGGTTTCGCCCGCTGCCGTTCATGGCGTCGAGCTCAGACGACAGCGACCTGCCGCGGTACGGTGGAATGGTGCCGGCGAGCGCCATGGATGGCGGCGCGAGCGACGAACCTGCGGAAGCCGGGGGAAGCGATCGCGCTACCGGTGGTCCCGATAGCGGCGGCAGCGACCGTGTGACCAGCGGCGGTGCAGCGGGCGGAGGCAGGATCTTCGAGCCTTTGGCTGGCGGCAATACGGGTAGCGGCGGGAGCAAGCTCGGAGGTCCACCTTGGTCGGGCGCCTTCACCGGCGAAAGAAAGGGGTTCTCGTCTTCGGCGTGCGCGGAGGCGCCGTTGGAACCGTTCGCTGCGATCGACGGCGCGCGCGGGGCCGGCACATCGAGCGCGGAAGACGAAAATAGCTCGTCAGCCACCGAGCTGGGCGGTGACGGCGCCAGCTCGACGGGCGGGGGTGGCGGCGGCGGGAGCCCCGACGGGCGCCGGCGTGGGAGAGGTATCGAAGGACGACTCGATGGCAACGACGGCGCCGGCGGGAGGCGCGTCGAAGCAGGCGGCGCCAGCAGGGGGCGTGTCGAAGCAGGCGGCGCCGGCAGGGGGCGCGTCGAAGCAGGTGGCGCGAGCGAAGAGGTGCGCCCGGGCGGGGGGGGCGGCAATGCCGAGGTAGCGCTGCCGGGAAAACCGCGCGAGGCCGGCCGATCCACCGGTGCGATGAGACCACCCGCAAGACCCGCGGCGGGGGGGAGGGGGCCGCCCTTCCAATTGGCTGCCCGGTGAATGCCCGGCCCTTGCGCCTTGTTTTTTAACAACTCGTCGAAAACATGCAGATCGTCGGCGCTCTTGCCTTCGGACATGACGGCTCTACTCCTTCGAAACGGTTCTTAAGGAAGGCGAATGTGAACGAGGGGCACCCGCCGGCCCATATTTCCACCATGGACGCGTTTTGCCCAGCGCTAGTTCAGCGAAGATCGCGAGGCGGACTCCACGGATGCTCGCATTACTGCAATTTTTCGAAACAACTGGACGAGTCGTCGCGATCCCCGGGCGTGCGTCTCTCTATATGTGATGTGCACGGCACCCGTTTCCGTTGGGGAAAAAGACGTGTAGGCTGTTCTTCCCGTGTTGGCGACGGCGACCCGAGCTAGCCTCCGGCCATGACCGAAGCGCTTGGCGCGACGAACGAACCCGTGGCGATGTACGCACCAGGGACGCCCGAGCGGGCATCGCTCAAGGCAGCCCTCGAACGAATGGGCTCGGAGGTCGCCGACATCCCGCTCTTCATCGGAGGTCGCGACGTTGCCACCGGGCACCTTCGCAAGGTGCGCGCGCCGCACCGGCACGCGCTCGTGTTGGGGCAAGTGCACGAGGGTGGGGCGCGCGAGGTCGATCTCGCGGTGGAAGCGGCGCTCGCCGCCGCGCCGGCGTGGTCGGAGACGCCGCTCGTCGAGCGAGCCGCGATTTTCTTGCGCGCGGCGGACCTCATCGCCACCAAGCACCGCGCCACGCTCAACACCGCCACCATGCTCGGCCAGAGCAAGACCGCTCATCAGGCGGAGATCGATGCGGCCTGCGAGCTCATCGACTTCCTCCGTTTCAACGCGGCGTGGGCGCTGCGGCTCGAGCGGGACGAGCCACTGAGTCCGGAAGGAACGAAGAACACCTTGGATCTGCGCCCACTCGAAGGCTTCGTCTTCGCGGTCACGCCCTTCAATTTCACGGCAATCGCCGGAAACCTCCCCACGGCGCCGGCGCTCATGGGCAACACGGTCGTGTGGAAACCGGCGCTCAATGCGGCGCTTTCGGGGCACTACATCATGAGGATCCTGACAGAAGCGGGGCTGCCCCCTGGCGTCATCAACATGGTGCAGGGCGATCCGCAGACCATCGCCGACGCGGCGACCTTGCGCTACGAGCTCGCGGGCATCCACTTCACGGGATCGACGGCCGTATTTCGCAGCCTGTGGAAGCGGGTGGGGGAGCGCATCGGCCACTATCGGACCTTCCCGCGGCTCGTCGGCGAAACCGGCGGCAAAGATTTCGTCTTCGTGCACCCGTCGGCCGACGTCGACTCGCTGGCGGTCGCCCTCGTGCGCGGAGCCTTCGAGTATCAGGGGCAGAAGTGCTCGGCGGCTTCCCGCCTCTACGCTCCCTCGTCGCTCTACCCGCGCATCAAGGAGCGGATCATCGAGCTCATCTCCGAGATTCGACTGGGCGACATCGCCGATTTTCGCAATTTCATGGGTGCCGTCATCGACGGGCAGGCGTTCGATCGGATTCGGGCCTACGTCGATCAGGCTCGGACCGACGTCGATTGCTCGATATTGGCAGGCGGCGGAGCCTCCGACGACGAAGGCTATTTCATCGAACCGACGTTCATCGAGACGCGTGATCCCCGCCACCGGCTCATGCGCGAAGAGATCTTCGGCCCGGTTCTGGCGGCGTGGGTCTACCGCGACGATGCTTACGACGAGGCGCTCGAGCTCTGTGACTCGTCGACGCCCTTCGCGCTGACGGGGGCGTTCTTCGCGGACGACGAGAGCGCCGTCGCGGATGCCTCGCGGCGCCTTCGCAACGCGGCCGGCAATTTCTACGTGAACGACAAGCCCACGGGCGCGGTGGTCGGCCAGCAGCCTTTCGGCGGCGGGCGAGCGTCGGGCACCAACGACAAGGCTGGGAGCGCCCTCAATCTCGTGCGGTGGATTTCTCCGCGGATCACGAAAGAGAACTTTGCGCCGCCAACCCGATTGTCCTATCCGTTCATGGACGCAGAGTAGTCTTTTGGGAGGATTCGATGAGCGAAGAGGTCGTTTCGATTGGTGTGGATCTAGGCGGAACCAAGATCGAGGCCGCGGTGCTGAAACGGCCGCGGAGCGCGCTGACGAGCGATGAACCACTCTCCAAAGCCGGCTACGAAGTCCTGCTGCGTGAGCGCGTGGCGACCAACCGCGATCGCGGCTACGAGGCGATCGTAGAGACGGCAGCCAGGCTCATCCTCGATGTCGCGAAGAACGCCGGCCTTGACATCGTCAAGACACCCGTGGGCGTCGGCATGCCCGGCGCCATCACGCGTCGCACGCAGGTCGTCAAGAACTCCAACACCACGTGTATGAACGGCAAGCCGTTCCACACCGACCTCATGAAACAGGTCGGCCGCGAGATCGTGTTCGACAACGACGCCAACTGCTTTGCCTTGGCCGAAGCGCGCCTGGGCGCGGCGCGCGCACAGGTGAACGGCGTCGTGTTCGGCGTCATCATGGGCTCGGGCGTCGGCGGCGGCATCGTCGTCGACGGCAAGGTGTGGGGCGGGCCGCAGAACATCGCCGGAGAGTGGGGCCATCACGCCGTGGGGCCCTGGGGCGGCAAAGAAGTCGGGCAGACGCCGGGCGGCACGCTGAGCCCGCGCGCTGTATGTTACTGCGGGCGCACCGGTTGCCTCGAGCTCTACACGAGCGGCGTGTGGGTCGAGCACGACTACGAGCGTCGCGCGGGCGTCAAGCGCAAGCTCTCGGAGATCGCCACGCGCAGCGACGATCCGCACGCCAAGGCCGCGCTCGAGGAGTTGGTCGAAGCGTTCGGCCGGGGCCTCGCCAACGTCATCAACATCCTCGATCCGAGCGCCGTCGTCCTCGGGGGCGGCGTGTCGAACCTCGATTTGCTTTACAAGGAGGGCGTGGCGCGCGTGAAGAAATACGTCTTCAACGACGAACTCGAAACGCCGATTGTCCGGCACATGCTCGGCGATTCGGCGGGTGTGCTGGGCGCGGCGCTCCTCGATGGCGGCTGAGAATCGCGAATTCAACTTCGA
>DATEMX010000033.1:0-3896 GCA_035275365.1 Polyangiaceae bacterium
CCGGCGGTCGCGAACGCGAAGAGCGCGTCGGTCATCGCCTGACGCAGCGGGCGCGCCGCTCGACCGTCGGCGTCGAGGTCGCCCGCGAGATCGGCAAAAAGTGCGGCTCGACCGTCGTCGGCGCGCTTTCCGCAGAGAAGCAGGTGAAGGCGGAGATCGCGGCGAATCAACTGGCACGAGCGGCTCTTCAGCCACGCGCGTTCTTCCCGCGCTCCTTCCTCGAAGACCTCGGCGATCGAAGAGCCCTCGCGCACGACGATCTCTCGGAGGAGCTCTTCGGAGGCGTCGGGCTCTACGCGCGCGCCCAGCGCGAGACCGAAAACGAGCGAACCGGCGATGCCGTGGTCGCGCTCGACGATGCGACTGCCGAGCAACTCGTGCACCCGCTTGGTCACGCGCGCGGGATCGGTGCCGATCGAGGCCGCGAGCGACGTCGCTGCTCGCCGCCACTGCGTCGGCGAAAGCTCGGAGCCGAGCTGCCTATCGATATCGAGCGCAAATTCGGGCACCGCGCCGGCGAGCACCCCCCGCGCGACCGCGGCATGTCGCCACACGAGCGGATCGCGATCGGCCAGAAGCTCGTGGTAGGCCTTGAGCAGCGCCTCGCCGCGAAAAACGCGCGCTGCGTCTTCGTCGCCCTGGGCCACGAGGCGCGCGGCTTCGCCCGCCGCCCGCTCGATGAGCCGCGCGGCCAGCCGGCGCGCCGGAAGCGATCCCCGCGAGGGCCGAGCGATCCACTCTTTGATGAGATCGCGCCGCGAGGCCAACGCGAGCGCGAGGGCGTCGACCCGGGTGCTCGCGCCCGACGGAAGCTCGAGCGCGAGGGCGACCCGCGCCCGAACCGGTGGCCCCGCCAACCCCTTTCCCGATCCGAGCGCCATCCGCGTGGCCACGGCGGCGAACGTGTCGGCGGCACCGTCGTACGTGTAGGCAGCGACCCTCCGGCCAACCTCGCGCTTCTCGAGACCGGGAGGAAGCGCCGAGGCGATCTCATAGAGCGCGACGGCCGCCGCTTCGGGGGAGAGCCATTCGAGATCGTCGATGAGCCCGTCGGTGAGCGCCGCGCGTACGGCCGGTACGAGCGACGCCGGATCGAGCCCTTCGAGCGGCGCAGGCCCGTGTTGCTTGGAGGCCTGCCCGAGCGAGACGATGCTCTGCCGCCACGACGAGCGACGCGTCGCTCGATCCGTGACGCGCGCCAAATCCAGCAGCCCCTCGAGGAAATAGCCTTTCGCGCGCACCCGGTGAGACGAGCATAGCGCGTCTTCGCGTCTTGTAGCCAACCTTCGAGTGTGCCTAGGCTGGAGCGATGAGGGTCGCCTCGATCTTGGGTGCCGTGCTCGCTGGAATTGCGCTGCTTTTGGCCTGTTCGAGTGATGAGATCTCGCCCAAGGGGCTCGCCGAAGGGTGCTCTATCAACACCGATTGCACGAGCCCGCTGGTGTGCGCCTTCAAGAAGTGCCATCAGGCCTGCGAAGCCACGCGCGACTGCCCCCTTCCCCAGCGGTGCGTCGCCGCCGACCGCCCCTATCATGTGTGCCAACTCGAAACGGAGCGCAACTGTACCTACCGCAGCGACTGCCCCGAGGGGCAAACCTGCGGCGTCGACCTGCAGTGTCGCGACCAATGCATCGGCGACCGCGACTGCGTCAAAGAGCAGACTTGCGTCGGTGGCACCTGCGCCTCGACGGAAGAGCTCGTCGACGGCAAGATCCCCAACAAGAGCGAGGCCGACGCCGGTGAAGCCGGGGCGAGCGGCCAGCCCTGCCTCTATACCTCCCAATGCCCCGACGACCTCATTTGTCGGAACAAGATTTGCGCCATCGAATGCCTCAAATCGAGCGACTGCACGGGCGGCAATGCTTGCGTGAACAACCGCTGCGTCGCCGGTTCCGGCTCCCTCATCGGCCCCGAGGGCGGCGTCGTGAGCAGCGACTCGGGCAAGCTCAAACTGACGATTCCAGCAGGGTCGCTCCTGTCGCAGATTTCCATCCTCATTCTGCCGATGGAAGCTTGGCCGGACGGCGCGATCGGCCCTGTTTTTCAGATCTCCCCGAGCGGCATCAAGTTCGATCCGCCTGCCACCTTGACCTTCGACTATGCCAGCGTCGATCTCGGCGCCGTCGATCCCGCAAAGCTGCTCGTGGCTTCGGCCAGCGGCAGCACCTGGGCGCCGCTCACCTCGACGGTCGATCCCGTACGGAAGACGGTGTCTGCGTCGCTTGCCCATCTATCGATATACGGGATCGTGGGGCCCGGGCTCGCGAGCGACGCGGCAGTCGCGCCGGGCGACTCAGGTGCCGGGAAAGACGGGGCCAGCGTGGCGACGCGCGACGACGCGGGCCGGCCGGTTTGCCAGGTTCGCTGCATGAGCGACGGCGGCGACTGCGCCTGCTCCACCACCGCGCCCTGCAACGGCCACCAGTATGCTTTCGACTGCATCAACGGCGGCGGAACGTGCACCTGCCGCGCCGACGACGCGGTCACCAAGACCGTCTTCGAAACCGCATGCGGAACGGACCTGTTCTCCACCACCACCAACGGTTGCCGGTTTCCCTTCGCGCCTGCACCGACCTCCGTCGACGCTTTGTGACCTCACGCGCGGCGCGCTAACGTCAGCGGCCCATGGTGGCCCCTCGCGCGTGGCGCCTCTCGCTCGCATTGTTGCTCTGCCTGCCGGGCTGCGGCGCGTCGCCGAGCGCGTTTTCGCGGGCGACCTCGATGGCCCGCGAGCACCGCGAGGCCGACGCCCTACGCGTTTTGCGCGAGCACCTCGCAGCGGATCCGGCGGACGTCAGGAGCCGACGCCTGCTCATCCGAGTCCTCGCGACGACGGGCGACCTCGGCGCGGCGAGGCGTGAGGTCGAGACCCTGTCGCGCCAGCTCGGGGAGAACGACCCATTGCCCTATATCGAGCTTGGCCACGCCTACGAGCTCGCCCATTCCTACGACAAGGCCCTCGAAATGTACGATCACGCGGCCGAGGTGGCGCCGGCCGATCCACGCGGGCCCCGCGAGGGCGGTATGCGAGCGGCTCGCTGGGGCGAGGCCGAGTGGGCGTTGCCACGGCTCGAAGAGGCCGCCAAGCGAGGCGCCGACGATGCCGACCTGTGGCACGCGCTCGGGCTCGTGCGCGTACACGCGGGCGAGCTCGACCGCGCGAGCGAAGCCTACCGCCGAGGTCTTAAGGTCGATCCCGCAGCCCTCGATTGCCACCTCGGCCTCGCTACGGTGGCGGCGATCCGCGGCGAAGCGACCGTCGCGCTCGTCGAATACGACGCCATCGTGACACGCCGTCCGTCGTGGGCCCCCGGTCACATCGGACGCGCGTGGGCATTGGCCCGGCTCGGGCGGAAAGAAGAAGCGCGGACGGCGCTCGCTCAAGCCGAACATCTGGGCGGCCCGTCGACCTCCATTGCAGCACAACGGCGCGCACTCGGTGACTGACCCTAGATGAACCGGCGTGTCTGCCTAACTGACGACGCACACGACAGCCTACCGCGTTTCATCCCGCGCGGGTGGGTCCTCCACCCGTGGGGAACTAGTGCCGCGCGGCGAAAATCCGGCCCCCGATTCGAGAGCGTGGATACTTGCCATGCCGGCACGCCTGGATGCCAAGCCACGAACGACGGGGGGATCCCTTCCTGCTTCGCTTCCCAATTTGGCATGCCAAATTGGGAACGCTGGCGCGATCCTCCTAGGAAGAAACGGCCCGTCTGCGTAGCTGACGACGCACACGACAGCCTGCCGCGTTTCATCCGGCGTGGGTGGGTCATCCGCCCGTGGGGAACTAGTACCGCGCGGCGAAAATTTGGCCGAAGTTTTGGAGATGGTGTAGCGGGGACATCATGATCGATCCGGAACCGTGGGTGTCGCGACGGCACCCGGGCCCCCGG
>DATEMX010000034.1:0-4859 GCA_035275365.1 Polyangiaceae bacterium
GAACTGCCCGGACGACACGGTGAGCTCGGTAAAGTCGATGGCCCTCGTGAGCGACATTCTCACGGGTGTCGCCGTCGTCGGCGTGGGCGCCGGCGCGGTGCTCTTTCTCACCGCCATGCCCCCCAAAGAGCCTGCGGCGTCGCGCACACCTTCGCTGAACGCAGGGCTCGGCCCGTCGGGCGGAAAGATCGAGGCCACGTGGCACTTCTAATCAGAAATGTGGCGCTCGCGCTCGCGTTTCCCCTGGCAGGCGCCGCGTGCAGCCTCATCCTCGACGCCGACAGCCTCAAGGGCGGCGGATCGTCCAGTGGCACCGGGAGCGGCGACTCCGGCACGACCAGCGACGCCGACGCCGCCGCAACCAACGACGCCGGGCCGCAAATCTGCGAGTCCGACCTCGACTGTCAGGGCAAGAAGCTCGAAGCCTGCGTCGAGCTCGTCTGCGGACCCGACAAGAAATGCAAGGCGCCGCGGCCCCACGCAGGACTCGGCATCGAAGCGGTCACCGACGTCCAAACGATCCTCGAAGCCGACGACATTGGCTACCCGTCGCTCTACGTCGATCAAGCGGCCAAGCGAGCCGACATCGTGATGGGCGTGTGGGTCCGCTCCAAAGAGAAGACCGACGTCGCGCTCTTCAAATATACGGAGAACCCGTCCATCGGCGCGGGCTCGACGACGCTTCGCGCGCTTTTTCCGACCGAGTTCGCGGCTTTTAGTTCGAGCCCGGGGCTCGCGGCGCCCGCCTTCACGCAAAGGCTGCGCATGCTCTTCGCCGCGGTGCCGGCCGGGCAAACGGCCGCTCGCATGTTCCAATACGACCTCGCCGCCGCCGGCACCGGCTTGGCGCTCGCCCCCATGCAACCCACCAAGAGAGACCTCGGCGATCCGAATTTCGACGCGAACCCCGCCGGCCCGGTGCCGCGCATGGTCGGTACGCTGAGCGATCCCTGGGGCTTCTGGGTTCAGCAAGGGCAGCTTCATTTCACCGACGGCACCAACGCCGGATCGGTGTTCATTGCCAAGCAAGTCCTCGACTTCGCACCCATCGTCGGCGTCGGCGGCCCCTATGCCGTGCTCACCACCGCCGATTCGACCGGATCGCCTGGCAGCCAAGCGATCGAAGTTTGGGCCCGCGACAATCCGTCGCTCAACCGAATTCCCGGCGACGAAGCCGGGCGACACCGCGGCCTCGCCGCTGTCTGGGTGCCGGAAATCATCGCCAACTACATCGTCTGGTCGTTCGACAAAGACGGGGCTCCTCGCGTCAAAACTGGTGCGGCCATCTGCGGCGGCCCGACGTGCACGTCGGGCGTTCCGCCGACGCAGGCGAGCGACTCGTTCCCGGCCGCTTTTCCGCAAGCGGCGACCGCCCAGATCACAGGCACCGAGCGCGACATCGTCCAGAGTTTCCAGGTGTTCGCCCCATCGCCGGTCTCGGCGATCCCACGGACGGCGTTGGTCGCCACGGCGCTCCGCGCAACGTTCCAAATGGGCGACACCGGAACCAAGGTCGCGTCAACGACGATGAACCCAAGCATATTCTTCGTCACCGCCGTCGACTCGCCGGAGGGCGTCGCGCTCGGCGAGGCCATCGGGCCGAGCTCCCTGGCCATCACGAGCAGCGGGCACATCGTGGCCGTTTGGGTCGAGCACACCGAAAAGGCCAAGGCAGCCCTCAAGATGCGGCGCTTCCAGGTGAAGGCCTGCCCGTGACCACCCGTTCGGCTTGACAAACGTCGCCGCACCCTTCAAAGATGCGCCCCCCGCTTCTCCCTGGGCACTCCAATTGCCGTTTTCCGGCAAGCCCACGAGAGCGCGGCAGAAAAGGAGCTTTCCCGTGCCCAAGATGAAGACCAACCGAGCGGCCGCCAAGCGGTTCCGCATTTCGGGAACGGGCCGCGTGCGCCGCTCGAAAGGCGGCGGCAACCACGGCATGCAGGAGAAGTCGCGCAAGCGGCTCCGCCGGCTGCGCCAGAACGACATGGTGAGCAAGTCGTTCCAAAAACGCATCAAGCTGATGCTCCCCTACGGTTGAGATAGAAGGCCATGCCGCGAGCTAAACGTGGATTCAAGGCGCGAAGGCGCCGCAACCGCATCCTCAAACACGCCGAAGGCTTTTACAGCGCCCGGTCGAGACTCTTTTCGGTCGCCATCGAGGTCGTTCACAAAGCCTGGCAGTACGCCTACATCGGTCGCAAGCGCAAGAAGCGCGACTTCCGACGTTTGTGGGTGGCGCGCATCAACGCCGCCGCCCGCGCCAACGGTACGACCTACTCGCGCCTCATCGGCAACCTGAAGGGCACCAACATCGGCATTGACCGCAAGATCCTCGCCGATCTCGCGGTGACCGATCCGGCCGCTTTCACGGCGATCGCCAAGATCGCCACCGACAGCGCCAAATCTGCTCAGCCCAAAGCCAAGGCGAGCTGACCCAATCCTCGCGCGACCCTTCCCGTGACCGACGATCCGGCCCGCGACATCGAAGATGGGCTGAAAAGGCTCGGGGAGAGCTTCCGTGAAGCGTTTGCCGCCGCCGCGTCGGAGCAAACGCTTCGCGACGCGCACGCCCGCGTGCTCGGCAAGAAGGGTGAGCTCACCCAGCTCCTCCGGCGCATGGGCGCCGTCGCTGCCGACGCGCGCAAGACCGTCGGCGAGAAGGTCAACCTCCTCAAGGAGGAAGTAGAGAGTGCGTTCAAGACGCGCCTCTCCGCCATTGGCAGCGCCGCCCGCGACGCCGAGCTCAGCGCGCGCCCCCACGACCTCACGCTCCCCGGTCGGTCGGCACCGCGGGGTCATCTCCACCCCCTCACGCTCGTTCGTGACGACATCCTCGCGGCGTTTCGCGATCTCGGGTTCGTGGTGGCGAGCGGCCCCGAGGTCGAGCTCGAGGAAAACAACTTCACCAAGCTCGGCTTCCCCCCCGATCACCCGGCGACCGACATGCAAGACAGCTTCTGGGTCGGGCCGGGAGTGCTGTTGCGTACACACACGAGCACGGTGCAAGTCCGCGAGATGCTGGCGAACAAGCCGCCGCTCGCCGTCGTGAGCGCCGGTGCGGTCTACCGCCGCGACGACGACATCACCCACTCGCCCATGTTTCACCAGGTCGAGGGCTTTCTGGTCGACGAGCACGTCAGCTTCGCCGAGCTCAAGGGCGTCCTCACGGCGTTCGCCGAGCGGCTCTACGGCCCAGGCACGCCGGTGCGATTTCGGCCGAGCTACTTCCCTTTCGTCGAGCCGGGCGCCGAGGTCGACATCGGGTGTGTCTTCTGCGTCGACGCCAACGGCAAGCGCCGGGGGTGCCGCCTCTGCAAGCACACTGGTTGGATCGAAATTCTGGGCTGCGGCATGATCCACCCCGTGGTGTTCGAGCACGCCGGCATCGATCCCGAGCGCTACACGGGCTTCGCCTTCGGCATCGGCGTCGAGCGCGTCGCCATGCTTCGCTACGACATCCCCGACATTCGCCTCATGTTCGAGAACGACCCGAGATTCCTCGCTCAGTTCTAACACGACTGCCGTCGGTGCCGACACGCACGATACGGTCCGCGACACGGACGACTTCGGGCTGGTGGCTCACGAGAACAATGGTGCGCTCGCCGCGCAGCTTGTCGAGTGACGCGAGAATGCGGCGCTCGGCAACGGCGTCGAGCCCGGCGGTGGGCTCGTCGAGCAAGAGGACGGGCAGGTTCGTGGCGAGCGCCCGCGCCAACCCGATCCACTTGCGCTCTCCGCCCGACACGGGCCGGCCGGTTGCACCGAGCCAATCGTCTTCGCAATCGCCGATGAGGCGTTCGGCGCCGATCTTCGCGAGAGCCGCTTCGGCGGCGCCAGCTTCGTTGGGTCCGAGGAGCACATTTTCGTGTAGGGTCCCTGCCAGGACGGGTGCGTCTTGCGGTACCCACGCGAACGGGCGTTCGCGCGGCCCCACGCCGCGGTGCGACAGCTCTTCGTCGCCGTAGCGAACCACGCCGGCTGCAGAAGCCTCAAGGCCGAGCAAGGCACGCAGCAGTGTCGTCTTGCCAGAGCCGGTGGGCCCGACGATGGCAACGATCTCGCCCGCGTGCGCCACGAACGACGTTCGCTCCCTTCCCCTCGCACCGCGCTCACCTTCGACATCGAGCCCGACGCCGATCACCTCGAGCGTGGCGCGTTCCCACGCGCCAGCTCGGGCGGGCGCCGGCGAGGTGCGCGCGTCGCCCACGAGCGCCAATCTTTCGAGCTCGGCGAGAGCGAGCACGCCGCGATCGAGGGCCGCGCGCGCGTCGCCCAGATCGCGCAGAGGCCGGTAGGACATGAAAAACACCGCAGCGAACGCGACGAGCGCGCCGTCGCCGAGGGGAAGCGACAACGCGCGAGCCGTCACAACGCAGAGCAGGAGCGCCGCGGCGGCAAGAACCTCATTGGCGCTCGAGATGGCAGCGCGGGCGCCTTCCGCGCGGCTCGCTAGACGGGCCGCTTGGTTGCCGAGGCGCGCCAGCGTCGAAGCCACGCGATCGCCTGCGCCGAAGGCCCTCCAGACGTCCATGTGCACCACGAGCTCATCCAGCTGCTCATGGAGACCCTCCGCGACGGACACGGCCATTCGATGCGATCGCTTCCAAGCGCGGCGCGCCATCGTCGTGACGAGCACGAACGGCAGGAGTGCGAGCATGGCCGCCCAGGCCAGGCGCGAGCTCAGCGCGAAGAGCAACCCGACGAGGGGAACCAGCGTGAGTATCGCGCGCAGCCCCCCGAGAAATCCGTTCTCCACTCCCACCTCAAGCTCGCGGACATGGACGGCAAATCGAGCGGACAACTGTCCGGCAGGTAGTCCGCTTCCACAGCGGAGTAGGTTCGCTGCGACGCGCTGGCGA
>DATEMX010000035.1:0-5288 GCA_035275365.1 Polyangiaceae bacterium
AGACGCTCGCGCGCTGGTACGACGAGGCGCTCGCCTGCGTCGAAGGCGAGCTCAACGCTGTTCCAAAAGCTTCAGCAAAACAGCCGCCGACGTGAACCCCAAGTGACGGCCGACCTCTTTGCCGCCAAGGAGGCCTTGCGCGTGTGCACGGCAGCTACGGAGCGAGGGCGGCAGGAACCATCAACGTGACCTCGCCGCTCGGCGCGGCGCGCTCGAATACCGCGCCGCGGCGATCGGCGATCCCGGATCGAATGAGCCCATCGGCGCGCGCCAGCGAATAGACCGCTCCAGCCACGGGCGAACTCTGACCATCGGGCACGACGAAGACGAGAACCGGCGCCCACTTACTCGGAGTCGCGAACGGCGCGCGGCACGCGTTGGCCACGGCACCCGACTTGTCCTCGGAGACGCAGCGCGCGAGCGCCCGCGCGTCGTCCTTGACGGCGGCTCTTGGATCTTGCGCCAGCTGTGCGCGCGAAAGCATCCGCGCCACCGCCTTGCGCACGGCCTCCGACCGATCGGCGGCGAGCAACTTTCGCTCCTTCTCCCCGTTGTCGCAGCGCGCCCCGAGCATCGCAAGACTGGACACGGCATTGGCGCGAACGTAGGGCCGATAGTCGCCCGTGGCCTTGCACAGCGTGGCGCTGGCCTCTCGCGTCACCGCGGCGTTCGACGACGTCGTGCGGCCGAGGAGGCCCAGCGCCGCCGCGGCGTTGGCGGCGACGTCGAGATCGACGGCTGCCACGAGCCCGCTCACGCGTGCCACCATCGCCGCAGTCACCACCGCCTTGGGCAACATGCCTGCGGACCACACCGCGGCGGCACGAACGCCGTCGTCGGGATCGGACAAGAGCCGCGTCAGGAGATCGACATTCGAACGCCCCCCCAAGGCTTCGGCGATCTTGCGCCGATCGGCGATGTCTGCCCCGCGGTCCACCACCGACGACAAAATGCCGTCGGCGGCGCTTCCTAGAGTTCGACCGAGACCCTCGATGAGCGCATCACGAACGCCGCCGCCCGCCCCGGCGAAGGCCTTCTCGACCGATCGAACGGCCGTATCGCCAGCGCGCGATAGCGTGCCCGAGAAGGCGATCCCGACGGCCGTGCGATCTTCAGTAGGGGTCTCGGTGAGCCGCTCTACGAGCTCGGGAACGCTCCGCTCCGAGCCGGCCAGCGCCAGCGCCAAAGCCGCGTGCTGGCGGATGCTCGCGTTGTCGTCGCCGAGCGCATGCAAGAGCACGACGTCTTGCCCGGCGGGGCCCAGTGAGCCGAGCGCGTCGAGCGCCGCCATGCGGAGCGGCAAGCTCTTGGCTTCGGTGAGAGGCAAGAGATCGGCGAGCGCGCGCTGTGCGCCCGTGCGGCCGAGAGCGCGAACGATGGGTTCGCGCTCGTCGGCGGAGACGCGCGGGTCGCGGAGCGCCGCCGAAAGCGGCTCCACGGCGCGCCCGTCGTGGCGCGCAGGATCGAGCAGCTCGTTCACCGATTGAATCGCCTCGCGCCGTATCATCGGATTGGAGCTCGCCAAGAGCTCGAGCGCGCTCGAGATGGTCGACGGATCGCCGAGCTCGGCGAGCGCGCGAAGGCCCGCATAAGGGCCGAGCGCTTCGCGGCGCAGGGCGCGCACGATGGTCGCCCCGGCCGACGCGGCTTTCAGCGAGCCGAGCACGAGCGCTGCGCCCGCGGCGACGTTGGCGTTTCCGTACTGCTCGAGCGCCTCGGTCAAGAGTGGCACGGCCCTTAGCCCGGCCGTCGCGAGCGCGTCGCGCAGCGGCGAGCTCTTGGCCGACGAGTCTTCGAACGCCAGGTATTTGATCAGCGTGCGGATCGCCGGATCGGAGCCGATTTTGCCGAGCGCCGCCAGCGCTGCAATACGGACCTCCGGCGAACCGCGTTCGTCGAGCAACGGTGTGATCGCCACGACGGCCTCGGCCGACCCGAGACGACCCAGCGCACCGAGCGCCTCGACGCGAACCTGCGCGACGCCATCGCGCAGCGCGAGCACGAGCGCGCTCGCCGCTCGCGGTTCGCCGAGCTCTCCGAGCGCGCGAGCGACGGCACGCCGAACCTCGGGCGCCGTGTCGCCGATCTTGCCGATGAGCGGAACCGCCGCGCGGACGTCGCCAATCCTCGCCAGCGACTGCGCGACTTCGGCGCGAACGGCGACCGAGGGATCGTCGAGGTGACCGAGCAGCGGTCCCACCGCTTCGGCGGCGCCGCTCGCCCCCATGGCCGACGCCGCCTCGAGGCGCACGGCCGCATCGGGATCGCCGAGGACCCGCCCCAGCGCGACGGCGGCCTTGGGCGAAGGCACGTGATGGAGCAGCTCGCAGGCGGCGAGGCGAATGCGCGCGTCCGACTCGACGAGCCACGGCAAGACGGCCGTCGCGGCGTCGGGGCTCTGCAAGCTCACCGCCGAGTGCGCCGCGCGCAGACGCACGTCGACGTCGGTGTCGCCGAGCGCTTTGAGGAGCAGCGGCGTCGCCGCCTTTCCCGCCATTTCGCCGAGCTTGGCGGCGGCCGCGCGGCGATCGCCGACGTCACCGCTCTCGAGTGCCTTGGCGATCTTGGCCGGTTCACTGGGCCAGACGAAGGCGCCGGCGGCCGGCGCGACGGCCAAAGGCAGAGCTAGAGCGGAAGCGAGGAGGAGGCGCCGCACGGCCCGAGGGTAGCACGCACGCGCGCGGCGTCCGCTTGGGTCGCGGGGCCCCGCTAGAACACCGATCAGCTTACGCCGCTCGGTGTTCTAGCTTGTTTTGTTATCGGGGGCTTCGCCCCCATCCCCGCCGGAGCAAGTCCGGAACAGGGCCCCACCCCCAGTTTTGGGGCCCCAGCCCCAAAACGCACCACTCTTACGCTACATTTTCTGCTTATTCCCGCTTGTATCAAGCTGTTTGTCGCTCTAGAAAAGGGCGATTTTATGGCTGGTCGATGCGCGCGACCGGGGGCATGGCGTGACGACCGGTCTTGCCGAGGACGCGGCGCATCGACTCGACGCAGCGCTCGTTTTGCTCTTCGGTGCCGACCGTGACCCGGACATAGCTGCGCTTGGCGTGATGAACGGCCAAGAGACGGATGTAGACGCCTTCTGCCAACATGCCGTCGACGATCGCTTCGGCTGTGCTGCCCGATTTGGCGACGTCGAGCAAGACGAAGTTGCCCTCGCCGGAGATGACCGAAAGGCCGCGGATACGCCCGAGCTCGCGCTCGAGGTAGGCGCGCCCCTTGCGGAGCTGGGTCATGCGCCGCTCGAACTCTTCGACGTCGTCGATCGCCGCGAGTGCGCCGGCGAGCGTGAGCGACGAGATGTTCCACGGCAGCTTGGCGCGGAGCAAGAGCCTGGTCACCGCGGGGTGTGCGAGCGCGTAGCCCAGCCGGAGGCCAGCGAGTCCGAAAGCCTTGGAGAACGTGCGCACCAGGATGGCGTTGGGAAACTCAGCGAGCAGGTGCGCGAGCGAATCGGGTGTCTCGCCGAGCTCGTGGTAGGCCTCGTCGATGGCCGTGGGGAGGCCCAGCCGCAAGATCCGCCGCATCGAGGCTTCGCTCAGGCGATTTCCCGTGGGGTTGTTGGGGGTGCAAAGGAAGATGACCTTCGTGCGCTCGGTGACGGCCGAGACGATGCCCGACACGTCGAAGTCGTGGTCTTCGGTCATCGGCACGAGCACCGGAATACCGCCGCAAACGCGGGCGCGCGCTTCATACATCGAGAAAGTGGGAACGCTGAGGAGCACCTCTTCGCCGGGTGCGACGAACGTGCGCACGATGAGATCGATGAGCTCGGTCGAGCCTGCGCCAAGAACGACGTGCCCCTCCTCGAGGCCGTCGCGCGCACCCAAACGGCGCCGCAGCTCGGTGCCGCTCGTAGGGTACACGTTGCCCTGGCGAACGGCGTCGACGATGGCTTCGACGACGCGCTTGCTCGGCGTAAACGGGCTCTCGTTGGACATCATCCGCACGAGACCTTCGCGCGACGAGGCGATCTGGAAATGGTCTTCCTTGTAAGGCTGGGCCGCGCGCACCCAGGTGGGCGCAAAGAGCTCCATACCCTCGCCGTCGAAACCACCAGCGAAAGCGGGCTCGTCACCGAGCGAGTCTCCGAAGACGCGCACCATCGCTTCGGCGCGGACGAACGCCTCGGGCGTGTCGACGTCGATCCATCGACTGTCGCCCACGTCGCACCCGAAGAACATCCCGCGCTCGGCGAGGGCGCGGACGCCGTCGGAGAGCGAGCAGTCGCCGGCCCCACGCTCGAGGCGCTCGAGCTCCGTCACGAGCTCGGGCCCGATGCGAA
The DNA here is from genome assembly GCA_035275365.1 of Polyangiaceae bacterium. Classification (GTDB taxonomy): domain Bacteria; phylum Myxococcota_A; class Polyangia; order Polyangiales; family Polyangiaceae; genus DASWDH01. The sequence goes on from DATEMX010000035.1 coordinate 4,289, forward strand.
AGACACCGGTGTCGATGCAGTTGTAGTCGCCGATGTCCTTGCCGATGTCGGCAATCTTGCCGCCCGCGAGGCGCACCTTGGTGGCGTCGTCGAGATCGAAGCAACGCTCGACGTCGTAGTCGATGCCGAGCGCGCAGGCGCCCTTGGGAAGATCGAATTTCGCAAGCCGGCGAACGGCCTCGGGAGAATAGAGGTGGTCGGCCATCGATAGGATGCACTCCTGATCGATGAACTTCTTGGCGGCGAGGAGCGACACTCCGTTCTTGCGATCGAAGCGTTCGTTGTTCACGAAGTGAAGCTTCAGCCCGAGGCTCGGCTCGGCGAGAAGTGTCTTGCGGATTTGGTCACCGCGGTAGCCCACGACGACGACCGCCTCGCGAATGCCTTCGTCTTGGAGGGTCCGCAGCACCCGGACCAGGAGTGGGACTCCCGCGACGGGCTTGAGCGGCTTCGGATAGGGCTCTTGTGCAACCAGACGAGAACCGGTGCCGGCTGCCAGAATGACCGCCCGCTCGACCCGCCGTTCCATTCGCTCGATCATCCCGAGGCCTTTCTCGAACCCTGCTCCGACGACCGCCCGCATGTAACATACGTGCGACGAACGGGGCAATTCCTTTTCAAACTCATGAACTTGCGCTTCAACCGTTTGTCGCTGCGTCTTCACACTGACGCAAAATGGCCACACCGCCTCCCTCGAACCGACCCTGCGGGAGTCGGTCGCCATTGGGCGATCTGGATGACGCAATTCGTCAAAAATTCAGCTCTCGCTCAATAGCCGTACTCGGCCGACCCGCGGCTGCGTAGGGTCTTCCCGCTTCCTAGAGCAACCCCGATGCCACGGCTCGGTGCGTCGCTGGTTACGCAGGCCGATCGAGTTCACCGGCGTTCATGCGAGCCCGGGCTCGGGCCAAGTCGTCGGCGGTGTCGATCTCGATCCACGGCAAATCGGTCACGTCCACCAGGCGCGCGTCGGTGCCCTCTTCGATGAGGCGCGAATAGA
>DATEMX010000036.1:0-10855 GCA_035275365.1 Polyangiaceae bacterium
AAATTCACTAATGCACCCTGCTGCTATCGTCAATCCTAGGACAAGGAACCACTTCGGTTGGATCATGTTCGTCTCTCTCTGAATACCCCCCTTTGGGTTGATCCCCCTGGGAGACCCCCTTTTTGATGGGCCACGACGGCAAAGACGACATCTGGCGCCTTGCTTTTTCTTCGTTGGCCTTTTCGTTCGCCGCAGATCGGCTGCTGCGCATCTTTGCTCAGAAGCCTCGGGCCGTTCACTCGCCGGCGACGCAAACATCGGCGCACGCGTGAGCGGCGATCGTGGGTGAAGTCTTGGATGCAATCGGAGATACGTCGACACAATCGTCGTTGACGCTTTCGCGGACAACCACGTCGACTTGGCCGAGCTGTCACGTGACAACTCGATCCGCGCGCCCGTGACATGTTGATGAATTCGTCGTTAACACTCCTTCTCATCGGCGATGTCGTGCGTGCAGGACGGTCTCCCCAGGAGCTCACCTGCGCGCCCACGACGCGGCGTACGATGGCATTCACGCAAGCCCAGCCGTCGCCAAGCCCCGCAAAGGCTCCGCGCGCGAGGCTCGATCACGAAACCATGATGGGGCTTCGGCCCGTTCTCGCGCTCTGCTTCACGTCGCACCGTCTCGGCTTCGATCACGCGTTCGAGATTTGCACGCGACACGGCGGCCGCACGATGACGATCTGTAGGACTTTGACGCATTTGACTTATGTATTTCATTGCCCCTCGTATCTATCGACCCCTTGTGTCGCGAGCGTGGTCTCGCCGTTTCATGTGTCGTTGGATTTCGTGAACTTTCGACGTGGGCATTTCCTGCATTTCATTGCCCCGCGTATCACGAGCGTGACGTCGGCGTTTCTGCGCGCTGATACCACGGCGCGCCGGTGACTGACGAGGGTCGACGGCGGGCGTTCCACGCCGACTATTTCAGCTCGGTGACGTCTTCCGCAGGGCCGACACGCCTTGACCGATCGCACATAGCAGTCTAACCCGTACGACATGAAGCTACGAAAAAAGGTCGTCGTGATTGGCGGTGGCTTTGCTGGTCTCAGCTTGACCCGAGCGCTCGCGAAGAGCGCGGTTCACGTCAACTTGATCGACCGGTCGAACCATCACTTGTTTCAGCCATTACTTTACCAGGTGGCGATGGCCGGACTTTCGCCGGGCGAAATCGCGGTGCCGATCCGCGCGGTGCTCAGCCGCCAAGCCAACGCCAAGGTGTTCTTGGCGGAGGTGGCAGGCGTGGACTTCGACGCGCGCCGCGTGCTCACCCGCGAGATGCCGCCCATCGACTACGACTACCTGGTCGTCGCCGCCGGCGCGGTGAACAGCTACTTTGGCCACAACGAATGGGCCGAAGACGCGCCAGGCTTGAAAGACTTGGACGACGCCGTCGAAATACGTCGCCGCGTGCTGCTCGCGTTCGAAGCCGCCGAGCGCGAGACCAGCGCCGCCATGCAGCGCCGCCACCTGACGTTCGTCGTGATCGGCGGCGGTCCGACGGGCGTGGAGCTGGCCGGTGCGATCGCCGAGCTCGCAACGATCGTGCTATCGCGCGACTTTCGCTCGATCGATAGCGACGCGACGCGCGTCGTCTTGATCGAGGGCGGTGACCGTATCTTGCCCCACCTGCATCCTGAACTGTCCGAGCTCGCGGCCGACAACTTGCGCGCCATGGGCGTGGAAGTGCGCACCGGCTTGCACGTCACCAGCATCGATTGCGACGGCGTGACTTTCGGGGGAGAACGCCTCACGGCGTCTACGGTGCTCTGGGCCGCCGGCGTGCGTGGCTCGCCCCTCTGCGAAAGGATGGGCCTCGACGTCGATCGTCAAGGTCGTGCCAAGGTGCTCGCCGATTGCTCGGTGCCGGGACACCCAGAGGTGTTCGTGCTCGGAGATGCAGCCGCGTTCGTGCCCGAAGGAGCCCAGCGTGCGCTGCCCGGCGTGAGCCCGGTGGCCATGCAACAAGGACGCTTCGTCGCACGGCAAATCGAACGTAGCATCAACGGCAAACCGCGCGAGGCTTTCGTTTATGTCGACAAAGGCTCGATGGCCACCATCGGTCGCAAGCGCGCCGTCGCACAGTTTCACGGCCTAAGGTTGAACGGCTTTTTCGCGTGGGTAGCCTGGCTGTTCGTCCACGTCTTTTACCTGATCGACTTCCGCAATCGCATCGTGGTGCTGCTCGACTGGACCTGGGCCTATTTTGCCTACCGCCGCGGATCACGCCTCATCACGGGGCGTCGCTTGCACGCCGGTTCGCCCGCATCCATTTCAATGCACCCTCCGCCCGCCGACGCCACGTCGCCCAGCGTCGTGCCCGCGAGCAAGGGCGTCACGCCGCTGGAGCTCGAACCCGTCCGCTCGGCTCGTCCCCCTTCACCGCCGCCACCACCCTCCATGGCCGGCGCTCGACGCTCCCCGAAACCGGCATGATGCGCGTCAGGTGTGCCGCAAGGCCCCTTGTGACCTGCGCTCTCGCCATGAAAGGCGACGAACCGCAACCTCTACCGCGAAGCCAAGCTTCGACGATGCCAGCCCATTGGTTCGAGCTGCGTGTCGCGGCCGGCGTTGCAACAGGCCCCGCGCGGTCGTGGGGGTCGCTATCTTATGACACGAGTACGCGACCATCCGCCGATCCTCTCGAGCGACCTTTAGCGGCAAGCTGGTGGACAACCTCAGACGCGGCCGCCGCTAAACCCAAGTGCGACGAAGGATGTCATCGACGCTAGAGGCAGTAGTTCGAGCTCGACGCAGCGTAAAAAAAGACAAGAGAGCATCTACTGGACGTCTGGTGGGTCGTCGCCGAACAGCGTGGCAACCGCGAGCTCGACGGCTTCGAAGGGCTCGGGGCGCACAGTTTCGGTGCGCTCCGCGCGCATCAGAGTGACGTAGCCATCCGCACTCCACCGCATCACGGTGAGCGTCGAATCGCGCGAGTCGATGATCCAGTAGTGCGGAACCACAGACCGATGATAGAGGCGCAGCTTCTTCACAGTGTCGTCACTGGCGTTGCTGGGCGAAAGGATCTCGCACACCCAATCGGGCCGCGCCTTGACGGGAGTCCCTGTTGGCTTCTCGGGGCACCGCTCGCGCCTCCACCCAAGAACATCCGGGCGAACGACCTCACCGCCCTCGAGCAGAACCTCGACTTCCGTTGCGATCCACCATCCACCCGGACCGCCGCTCCCCGCCTTTCGGTGAAATGGCGTTCCGACGCCTCTGGCAACGCCGGCCTGAGCCGCACCGTGCTCCCCGCTCGGAGCTGTCTTCGGCGTCAGGGAACCACCTACGAGCTCATGAAACCGCTCGCCTTCCGGGATGGCGAAGAAGTCTTCCAGCGTTGCGGGGCGTCGCGCCGATTGGCTCATGGCGAGACCCGAGTCCGGTCACTCACGGGCCGACCCAGCCGAACCGCGGGATCGACCACGACGCCAGGAACCAGCTTGCCAGAAGCCATGGGTCGAAACATAGCACGAGCCCTCCGACCGCCCACTTCCCCTCTTTGGTTCCGCGAACTTCACCCAACGAGCGCAGCTTGAACCAGGTCAATCTGCCATAGCCCGGTGCTCTGCCAGCACATGAATCCCGCGCGCCGAAGCGCCGTTTCGAAAACGTGAACGGACGCGCTCGTCAGCCACGAGGACCCGACGGCACAGCCAGGAAACACGGCTGCGCAACGCACGAAACCGGGCGTCACGCGATCGCCATCATCGACGACACTTCGCGCCTCCCGTTGCGAATTGTCGACCCGACGGATCCCATGCGATCGATGACAGCCGGCTTTCGCGCCTGTAGGGTCGAATCACCGACGATGGAGCAGCGTCCCCTGGCTACCGCATCGCACGATGTCCGTTCCACTACCTCCGACGACGCGCTCGGGCCCTCTTCGCACATCCACAAAGGCACCGTCATTGCGGACAAGTACAAACTCAGCGAGGTGCTCGGCGAAGGCGGTGTAGGCATCGTCTACCACGCCACGCACGTAGCGCTCGGGCAAGCGGTTGCGGTCAAGATGTTGCGTCCCGAGGCGATGGCCATCCCGACCATGGTCGAGCGGTTTACCCGAGAGGCTCGGGTAGCCGCCATGTTGCAGAGCGAACATGTCGTCAAGGTGTTCGACGTGGGGATCACCGCCGAAGGTGTGCCTTTCATGGTGATGGAGCGCCTGGAAGGGCGCGATCTCGCGCGGGTGCTCGAGGCCGATGGCCCCATTCCGGTCGCGCAGGCCGTCCGGTACGTTCTTCAAGCGTGCGACGCGCTGTCGGAAGCCCACTCGCTCGGCATCGTTCACCGCGACATCAAGCCGGAAAACATCTTCCTCGTCGAGCGCGCCGGTCACCTCTCACGGATCAAGGTCCTCGATTTCGGCATCTCGAAGGTGGGCCCCGGTTCGATCGACGGCTTTCAGCAGGCGTCTCGGCCCGCATCGGATGACCCCACGCGCACCGTGATGGTCATGGGCTCGCCGCGCTACATGTCGCCCGAGCAGCTCAGGTCGACCAGCTCGGTCGACCTGCGAGCGGATATCTGGTCGTTGGGTGTCGTGTTGTTCGAATTGCTCACCGGGCGGTCGCCCTTCGAAGGCCGGCAAAACTTTGCCGATATGTCCGCGGCCATCTTGCGCGAACCAGCGCTCTCGCTCCGCGCCCTCGCGCCGCACTTGCCGGCGGAGCTCGCCCGGCTCGTCGAGCGTTGCCTGGACAAGAACCGGGCTGGCCGTTACGGCTCGGCGGCCGAGTTGGCGCACGCCATCGCCCCTTTTGCCGACACGAGCGGCGCGGTCGACAAGGCCCGAGGCCCTCTGCCTGAACCACGCCACAGGGCGCGCATCGTGGACGACCTGACTCGGCTCTTGACGCTTCGCACCGGCCCTTTTGCCAAGATTCACGTCCAGCGCGCGCTTTCGGCGATGGGAGCATCGGCGAGAGCGATGGATGCAGCAGACGGCGAAGATCTCGCGTTGCGGCTCGCCACCAAGGTGGCCGCTCCGTCGGAGCGTCGGCGCTTTCTCGACGAAGCGCTGGCGTGCATCTACGAGAAGAGCGGCTGAAAAGGATTCCCATGGCCCCGGAGGTTTGCCCTTGAAAATACGTCACGTCCTCACGTTTGGCGCGTCGACCTTTCTGCTCCTGCTCGTGCTGCTGCTCGGCGCGACGGGCTACCTGTTCGCGTTCGGCGGAAGCGACGCTCTCTACGTGAACCTGGCCGGCCGGCAGCGCATGCTCAGCCAGAAGATCTCCAAGGAGTCGTTGCTTCTCGCTCGCGGCCCCTCGGCCGAGGCTCGGGCCGCGCTCGAACGCAGCATCGCGATCTTCGAACGTACGCACCGAGCGCTCCGAATGAGCGGTTCTGCGCCGCTCTCGCTCGACAACACCAACGACGCGGACGTCGTCGGGCCCACCAACTTTGCGCTATTGGCCAAGCTCGATCAGGTCGGTAGCCTGTGGAGCGAGATGGCCACGATCATCCGCGACGTCGAGCAGCGAGCGGAAGCCCTGGCGACCGCGCGGGACACCTTGGCCCGCGAATGCCCTCGGCTCTTGGCTGCCGCGGAGAAGGTGGTCCGGCTCGAGACGGAGCTCCGCGACGCTTCGCCGCGCCTCGTCAACCTGGCCGGCCGCCAGCGCATGCTATCGCAAAAACTGGGGTTCGACGCGCTGCTCTACGCACAAGAACCGTCGCAGCCATTGCGCGAACAGTTGGAAGAAGACTTGCGTATATTTACCAAGAGCCATCGCGCCCTGCGCTACGGAGGCGACGCGCAGCTCGACGCCGGCGCGCGTGAGACGACATTCGTCGCCGCCGCGAGCGATCCCGCCATCGTGAAGGCGCTCGACGGCGCGGAAGAAATCTGGCAACGGGTGGCGCCGGCCGTCGGCGTCGTGCTGGCACCCGAGGGGCTTCATGCTTCGCTGGTCGCGCTGACCGAGCTCAATCCCCGGCTCCTCAAGACGATGGACGAGGCCGTGACCTTGGCGCAGCACCTCGCCGATTCGAAGGTCAAGCTGCTACGGCAATTGCAGATTGGAACGTCGGCGATCGGGCTCGTGTTGGTCCTATTGGCGATCGGCTATTCCAACCGCATGGGACGGGCCTTTTCGCAGCTCAAGGCGGCGGCCGAGGAAATCAGCCTCGGGCAGCTCGCCACGCCGGTGGACACGCACGGCCAGGGCGAGGTCGGAGAGCTCGCGCGGTCGTTCGAGCGAATGCGCTCGAGTCTCGAGGCGGCCATCTCCGATTTGGAAGACAGGCAGGAACTCGGAATCGGGTAACGGGATTACCCCCCAACCCGACGAGTCGTTGCCCGAGGCCGCCGTACTTCAACGATTCGCGTCCGGACGTGCTCGAGGTTCGTCCGGACGTGCGCGACCGCTGCGCGCGACGGGGACAGCATGGCGACATGCCAGCCATCTCGATCCTCGGTGCCGGCCGCATGGGCAGCGCCATCGCGCGAGCGTTGCTCGCCGCAGGTCACGACGTCGCCGTGTGGAACCGCACCGCCGCCGCGCTCGAACCGCTCCGTACGCTCGGCGTGCGCGTGTGCGCCACCGTCATCGACGCCGTGACCCGGGCCGACACCGTCGTCGTCTCGGTGCTCGACTACGCCGCGAGCGACGCGATCCTAACGGCGCCGGAGGTCGTCCTTGCCCTCCGAGGCACGACGCTGGTCGAGCTGACGTCGGGCACGCCGGCCGACGCGCGAGCGCGGGGCGCATGGGCGGCCGAACACGGCATCCCCTATGTCGACGGGGTCGTGCTCGTCACCCCGGACCTCGTGGGGACGCCGCGTGCAACGGTCCTGGCGTCGGGGCCTCTGCCTCTCGTCGACGCCTGCGAGTGGCTGGCGCTCGGCGGTCAGCGGATCCACGTCGGCGAGGGCTACGGTCAGGCGGCCGCGCTCGACGTCGCGCTGATCGCGACGCTGTGGGGCGCCATGTTCTCGGTGATCTGGGGTGCGCGGATCTGCCGCGCCGAGGCCGTCCCGCTCGAGCGCTACGCGGCGCTGCTCGGCGCGCTCCAACCCATCACCAGCCGAGCGATGTCCGACCTGCTCGATCACATCGCGCGCGATGCTTACGCCGCCGACGCCGCGACGCGCGCTTCGCTCGCTGTGCACCGCGTCGGGGTCGAGCACATGCGCGCGACGCGCCGCGACCTCGGCATCTCCACGGAGCTACCTGACGCGTTCGCCGGGCCGCTCGCCCGCGCCGCGGCGGCCGGCCACGACGACGCCGTGCTCGCCGTGCTGGTGCGTCACCTGTAGCGCAGCACGCGCGGCGACGCGCCGAACAGCCGGCGCATCCACCGCGCCAGGTGGCTCGGATGCGCGAAGCCAACCTCGTACGCGATCGCCGAGAGGGGTAGATCGGTGTGCTCGATCAGCTCGCGCGCGCTGCGCCCGCTCGCGGATCACGTAGGCGTGCGGCGTCGTCCCGAACGTGCATTTGAATAGCACCTTGAACTGCGACGGGCTCGCGCCGGCGACTCGCGCGAGCCGCTCGATCGATAGATCAGCTCCGTGAGGACGGGTTGACTGGCACCTTAAAGGTGCCATACGTCTGCGACGTGCGTGGAGAAGAAGAAGCCTCACTACAGCCTCGACACGATCAAGGCGACCTTCGTGACCGTCAACACTCTGCGGATCACGAAGACCGCAACGACGTGCGCGGAATCCCTGGGGCTCACGCTGGAGGTCGTGGCGGCGATCATCCAGAGCATGACGAAGGGAGCAGTTCTACAAGTCGATGACGGCGCGAGCAAACAGCGCGATCTGGCAGGACGTCTACTACGTGCCGTACGGCGCCATCGTGCTCTATGTGAAGTTCACGACCGACGCTGAGGGTTACCTGGTCATCTCGTTCAAGGAGAAGTAGCCATGGGCAAAGAGAGCAAAACGCAGCCGTGCCCCGAATGCGGCGGCAGCATGCGGTACGAGAAACACGACGACATCATCGTCTACAAGGGGCACTCGAGGACGATCAAGACGCTCGGATGGTGGTGCACGAACTGCGACGAGGCCATCCTTACGGGCGAGCCACTCGTCGCACACGAGAGGGCATTCCAGCAGCTCAAGGCGGAGGTCGAAGGCGTCCTCGGACCGAAGGAGGTCGTCCGAATCCGTACGGCTCTAGGGCTCAGCCAGCGTAAAGCCGGAGAGATCCTCGGCGGTGGACCACGTGCCTTCCAAAAGTACGAGTCCGGCAACCAGGCCTTGAGCGTACCGATGAGTCACTTGCTTCGCCTGCTCGCAAGCGACCCGTCACGTCTTCGAGAGATAGGCGGTCCTGCGAAGGCCAAGGTGCCGCCGGGGGATCCACTGCCGAAGCGAACCGCACGAGCAGCAGCACGCCGATCAGCGGTCACCCGATGAGGTAAGCTAGCGTCACGCTCCCGCGTTTGATGGCCCGTGCGGATCTGTTGGAGCGCCCGAGCTGAAGAGGGATGCTTCGACGTACGCGCCGAGGCCTGACGATTGGCTCACTCGAAACGCGCGCCAAGCTCGGCGGCGAGTCGATCGATCTCGGCGGCGTCCGCTGCATGTCCCGCTCCCTCGAGGAGCCGCGCCATCCGCCGGTAGGGCAGCTCGTACGCGGGGTGAACCTCGGCGGCCGCGTGGAGCGCCTTCAAGGCGGCGTCGGGTCGCTTCGCCGCGCTGAAGAGCGCACCGAGCGACAGCCAGGAGGCGATGCTGCGGGGCTCGAGCTCGAGCGCGCGTTCGAGCTCGGCAAGGGGGTCGTCAGAAACGCCGGCCGCGAACGCGACGGGCTGGTAGGCGTGCGGCTCGAGCGCGCTTGCTTCGCGCAAGAGCCGCGCCGCGTCGTCACGCCGGGTCGAGGCTTGGCCGATCACGAGTGCGTCGTGCACGAGGCGCTCGTACCTCGTCGGATCGAGCGACAGGTGGCGCCCCGTTTGCGTCGCACCTTCGAGCGCCGCGCACGCATCGAAGAGCGCCGGCCCCTCTGCGGGCGCTCGTGAAAGCCTGCGGTAGAACGCGAGCCGGTCGGCCGCGCGGGCCTCTTCGCACCGCTCGGAAGCAACGTAGGCTCGCGCGGCGCTGGCAACGCTGGTTCGCGCGCCCGGCTCGTCGACCAGCCGCGCGAGGATCGTCATGAGCTCGCCCGCGTCGCGAAACAGGTAACCCGTTCGGCCGTCGTCGACGGTGTCGACATAGGGAGCCAAGCGCTGGACGACCGGCACGACGCCGTGGAGCGCGTATTCGAGGAACTTCACGTCGGAGCGGCATCGGTTGAAGCCCGTGTCGCAGAGAGGCGCGATGCCGACGTCGATGGTATCGAGGAACCGATAGTAGTCCTCGAGCGATCCTGGACCCACGAGGCGCTTCTTGTGCGGCGCGAGACGCTCGAACAGTCGATGAATGGGCTCCGAACTCATGAGCGCCAAGGTGACGTCGGGCCGGCGTTCGACGAAGGCAGCGAGCGGCTCGGCCACAGCGGCGATGTCGTCGCGATGTCCGTGGGACCCGCCCCATCCGATGGTGAGCGATCCCGCGGGCTGCTCGCCGCCAGACCGCGCCGCCGCGCGCCCATCGAGGAAGGAAAGGTGATTGCGAAAAACGGCCGTCTGCTGGTGGAGGTGATCGTATACGCGTTTTAGCTCGGGCGTGCAAAACTGAATGGCGTCGCACGAGGCGGCCGTTCGACGCCAGAGAGCGAGGTTCTCGGGGTTGGCGTAAAAGGGCGCCGCGGGGTTCCAGGGCTGCAGGCAAGCGACGTCGTCGTTGAGCTCGTAGACGGAGAGGCGCTTCTTCGCCCGACGGTCGGCGAGAAGAGGCAAGAGGTCGGCGTCGCAAACCATGTTGAGAACGAGAACGTCGGCCTCGGCGATGAGGCGCGCACGCGCTCGATGGACGTTGGTCGCGTCGATGACGAAGACGCCGCCGGCGCGCGCCATCGCCACGCCGGGCGCGTGTGTGCGGTAGAACCAATCGCCGCCACGGGTCGCGTGGGGAGGCTCGAGCTGCACGATGATCACGGCGTCCTCCCTCGCCCCATCGCTCCTCTATACCGCCCCGCCAGCCCTCCTCGCGACCCCGTTCGACCGGCAAAAAGCTCTTCGGTAAATACGCTCTTCGTCGCCGCCGGCCGGCGGAGCGGTGGCCCGGCGACCGTGCAAAGTCAACCGGCCGAGGGCCGAGCCCCCTTGGTTGACCCCCGCCGCGTCCTCTTCTAGCACTTTCACTTGATGCACCGACATATCCTGATCGAAGCCGTTTCACCTTGCGTCGACGGCGGACGACACGCCGCCAAGACACCCGTCGGTGAGCCGTTCACCGTCGAAGCCGACATTTTCCGCGACGGCCACTGCCATCTCCGCGCGATCGTGAAATGGCGCGAGAAGGGCGCGCCGCGGTTCACCGAGGTGCCCATGCGGCACCTCGAGAACGACCGCTTTCGCGGCGAGTTCGTTCCGACGCGCAACGCGCCCCATGAATTCGCCGTCGAGGCGTGGACCGATCGCTACGAGTCTTGGCTCGACGATTTCGAGAAGAAGGTCACCGCCGATCGCGACGTGACCCTCGACGTCCGCGAAGGAATCGAGTTGGTGCGCGACGCAGCAACACGGGCGAGCGGAGAAGACGCCCCCGCGTTCGACCGGGCCCTCGCGGGCATCGCCGAAGCGACGACGCCCGCCGAGTCGCTCGGCGCCTTTTCGAAACAGTCGCTCCGCGATGCGATCGCGCGGGCCGATCAGCGCGAAGACGTCGTCGCCGATTCCATCCTGCCCGTGATGGTCCTGCCCGCCAAGGCGTGGTTCGGTACGTGGTACGAATTCTTTCCGCGGTCCGAGGCGACCGATCCTGCCCGCGGCGCGACGCTGCGGGAAGCCGAGC
>DATEMX010000037.1:0-3325 GCA_035275365.1 Polyangiaceae bacterium
GGCTTGTTTGGGATGCCCCGATAGGCGAGCCACGTCGGCCGCGAGGAGGAGCTCTTCGGGATCGCGCACCTGGTTACTCGGCAGAGGTGCGAGCATCGTATAGGCCTCGTCGTTCTTGCCTTGTTTGGCCAGCGCCTTCCACCGATCGGACCGAACCAAATCGCTGATGGTAGAGGTCGGGTTCGGCGAAGCGCCCGCCTCGCGAGCGTCGCCCGGCGGCAGATTCTCCGGCCGGATCGCGGCCACGCCGCCGGCGCCCTCCGCGCGCGGCGGGAACCAATCGGCCTCGCCCACGGCGAGCTCGCGCGATCCGCCTTCCCATTGCACGCGTACGTGCCCTCGGGTAACGGAGACCCAGACGCCTGGGTCGAGTCGCTCGATGCTGAAGATCGTACCGAGCGCTTCGACCGAGACGCCGCCGGCCTGCGCGAGAAACACGCGCGACGGACGATGCGTGACTTCGAACCGCGCTCCCCCGCGCAGAACGCCGGCCACGATGCGATCGGGGCTGGCTTCGAGAACCGAGACCTCGGTTTGCTGATCGAGGGGCGTCATCTGCGAGCCGTCGTAGAAGGTGACGGGCGGGCGCTCGGACGGAACGACGATTTGCTCGGCGCGAGGCTCGGATTTCGACCGGAACATTTCGCTGACGCGAGGGGCCAAAAGCCACGCGAAGGCGGCGACTCCCACGACGCCGATTCCGGCTCGCGTGGCCAGAGCCCGGCGCCGCATGCGCTGCTGCAGGCTCGCCAACGCCTGTTCCGTACGCTGACCGTTCCAGCGGACGTTGATCCGCTCGAGCGCTTGCTCGACTTCTGGTTCTCTGTCGATCAGTGAGTCATTCATCGGCGAGTGCCTCCGAGATTGCGCGCTGCGCGTTCGCCACACGCCGCTTGACGGTCGCCAGGGAGCAGCCGCAGTGTTGGGCTACCTCGGGCAAGGACTGTCCTTCGACGAGCCGCAAAGTCCAAGCGAATCGCTCCTCGATGGGTAGCCGATCGAGCACGCGATAAATTTCGGCCAAGAGCGCGCGCTGCCGCGGCGAAGCTCCAGCGTCGGCCACCTCGAGGTACTCCGGCGCGTCGCCCAAGTGCAGCATGGTCTTCAAGCGACGAAGCCGGAGCCGACGACGTGCCGTACGAACGGTGACGGTCGTGAGCCAGCTCTTCAGCGCGCCGGGATCGTGGATCCGGTTGATCCAGCGGCGCGCCTCGAGAAAGACATCCTGTACGGTGTCTTCGACGTCTTGCTGAACGCCGAGAATGCGAAAGCTGATCGACGCGACGAGGGGAGCGTAACGACGGAAGGCCTCGTCGAGGTCGATGGGACTACCGCCGCCCTCGGGGGGAGGGACCAGTGACAAGACCCCCTGCGGCTTCGGATGAACGTTCAACATTCCCTCTTGGTTAGGGTACCCTGAGACGCCGACCGGCTCATGATTTCCTGCCCTGGTCGAAGTTACCGGTCACGTCGAATCAAACTGTGGCGTTCGCGTTGTCATTGTGTTTCCGCGGCACTTCTATGTCGATCGCGAGGTATTCCCCTCCGGTACCGGTCCTCGTGCCCGTAAACGAATTACGCACCGCCAAAGCCGGGCAACTGGCACGCGTAGGGTGCGACGGCGCCCCCTTGACCACCTGCGGCATGCTGGTGGGCACGGTTGGAAAACTTTCCAGCGAAACGTTGGGTCTCAGCCATTTTGGACGATCGTGATCTGCTCCTGCCAAAATCTGCAGCAGTAGTGCTAATAGAAGAGAAACGGCCACCAATTTTTCATGGGCGCACCGTCGTTGGCGCGCGCCGGGTTTTGGAGCCCGGGCATGCTCTGACGCCAGAAGAGCTGCCATTCGCCGCCACAATCATCGAAGCCTTCGTGCGTGTTGATCTTGGGATAGGAGTACGGCTCGTAGATGTCTTGGCCGCCTTCGCCGTCGCGCATGCCGTAGTGCGCGCACCGCGCGTCGACCTGTTGCTCGTTCGAAAAGTCCCACCGATAGCGCGCGTTTGGCGGAAAGTCGGCGCCTCCACACCCCTGTCGGAAAGGATCGATGCGCCAGCTCGTGCCGTCGTCGTAGAACCCGACGGCGGTCGTGGGCGATGGATAGTCCACGCACGGCGTGTATTGCGCGTCGCAGAGATCGTTCCACCCGTTGAAGCGCGTACCGAAGCGCGAACGCATGTCGTGGTTGAAGAACGCGCGCGCGTTGTCGTCGAGGTACGGGATCGAACGGGTCATCGCCTCGATTCCGAATCCGTGCGCTTGAAGGTCGCAACCGACGCCGCGAGACGGTACGAGCGCGCTCATGCGGATGGTTACCGGGCACGCTACCGTGTCGAGCACCTCGCTGCCGATGGTGGTCCGGAACGAACCGGCGATTGCGTTGCCTGCCTCGTCGTAGACCTGCCGTCGCTGCAAGACGAGCTCGGGACCGCGCGGTCGCCCTTCGCCCGTGTGGAGCCAAACCTCGTTCACGATGCCCTGCTCGAAGAGCTGGCACAGCGACAACCGGCGCGACGGGTCGTTGGGGTTGTAGAGATCGTAGTGATCGGTAAACTCGTCGGAGAAAAGCTTGGCCGTGTCGAAGGCCCCCTCGGGCGTGACGGGCAAGAGCGAGCTCGAGGGGTGCTCCCATCCCGGGGCGGGGGGATGGTCGGTCAGATCGACCACCTTCACGACATCGTATTGCAGGAACACGGGCGCGGAGCTGTCGCGGTAGGCGTGGTAACGCGAGCCTTCGGCCAGCGCCGCGATCTCCTTGTCGACGAGCGCTCGCGCGTCGTTCCGGCTCATGGGGTTGTAGAAATGGAGCACCAAGAGGCGCGGGTGCAGAGAGACGATGCCGTCGTGGTGCGCAGGCAGCCACGGATCGGAGTTGGCCTTGCTGTCGGTGTTGGGCCAAACGACAGAACAGGCCGACGGCGCGCCGCTCGACGGCGGGCCGCACGCAGGTGTCAGCAAATCTGCCTCGCTTCTCCCGCACGAGATGCCTGCCATGAGGCAGAGGACCCACGTCTCCCGCACGAGGTCATGCTACTGTGCTCCTCCCGGAAATCACACTGAAAGTGCCGATGCTCAAACTTGCCGCCATCATTCTCGCCGCGGGTCAAGGGACCCGGATGAAGAGCGCGACGCCGAAGATGCTTCATCCGCTCGCGGGCCGTCCGCTCATCCACTACTCGGTGCGGGCCGCGCTCGACGCCGGGGCGTCCGACGTCGTCGTCGTGGTCGGCCACGGCGCCGACCAAGTGACGGCCTATTTGCAAGCGACGTTCGGCGACGCCGTGCGCACGGCGCGACAAGCCGAGCAGCGTGGCACAGGGCACG
>DATEMX010000038.1:0-5430 GCA_035275365.1 Polyangiaceae bacterium
CGGAAGGGCGCTCCGCGGACTCGCCGGCGCGGCGCCAGCCGCTCGTAGCGCCGCGACCGCGAACCTCGGTTCGCACTTGTACCGGCAGGCGTGGCGAGCGTTTCGCGCTGGTTTCAGTCACAGCGTTCGTGCGCAGCCGCTCTTGACCTGTCCCACACTGGCGTCTACGTAATGAGCCCCTCCGGAGGAGCATCAACATGGCCACCAAGATTGGTATCAATGGTTTCGGGCGCATCGGTCGTTGCATTCTGCGTGCGCTCATCGAGCGCAAAATCACCGACGTCGAAGTCGTCGCCATCAACGATTTGACCGACCCGAAGACCCTGGCCCACCTGTTGAAATACGACAGCGTGCACCGCGGCTTCAAAGCCGCCGAAGTCGTCGCCAAAGACGCGGCCATCTCGGTCGGCGGCAAAGACATCAAGATCCTCGCCGTCAAAGATCCCAAAGAGCTACCCTGGAGAGACCTCGGCGTCGACGTCGTCCTCGAGTGTACGGGCCTCTTCACCGACAAAGAAAAGGCCGCCGCGCACATCACCGCGGGCGCCAAGAAGGTCATCATCAGCGCGCCGGCCAAGGGCCAAGACGCCACGCTCGTCCTCGGCGTCAACGACGACAAGTACGACGCGAAGAACCACAACGTCGTGTCGAACGGCTCGTGCACGACCAACTGCCTCGCGCCGGTCGCCAAGGTGCTCCTCGACAACTTCGGCATCAAGCGCGGTCTCATGACCACGGTGCACTCCTACACGAACGATCAAGCGATCCTCGACATCCCGCACCGCAAGGGCGACCTCCGTCGCGCGCGCGCTGCCGCGGTGAGCATGATCCCGAGCACCACGGGCGCTGCCAAGGCGCTCTCGGAGGTCATTCCCGAGCTCAAGGGCAAGTTCGACGGCGGCGCTGTCCGCGTCCCCACGATGGACGTCTCGCTCGTCGACCTCACCGTCGAGACCGAGAAGCCCGTCACCAAAGACGCCATCCACGCGGCCATGAAGAAGGCGGCCGAGTCGGGCCCGATGAAGGGCATCCTCTACTACACCGACGAGCAGCTCGTCTCGAGCGACTACATCGGTCACCCCGGTTCGTCGATCTTCGATTCGACGATGACCGCCGTGCTCGGCGACACCTTCGCCAAGGTGTTCAGCTGGTACGACAACGAGTGGGGCTTCTCGAACCGCATGGTCGACCTCGCCGTGCTCGTCGCGAAGAAGGGTTTCTAGACCTTCTCGCCTCCGAAAGCCGTCGCAGCAAAGGAAGTCCCCTCTCCGCCGAACGAGAGGGGACTTCGCTCATTTCGCGGTCCTCGGGCTCGCACGGGCTCACGACCCGCGAATCGAAACTCGGTTCCGATTCAAATCGCAAATGAGTTCATGCTATAGCGGCGCACATGAGCATGCTCGACGGTATCAAGACCATTCGTGACCTCTCGCTGGCCGGCCAGCGCGTCTTCATTCGTGTCGACTTCAACGTGCCGCTCGACGGCACCACGGTCACCGACGACACGCGCATCCGCGAAGCATTGCCCACCATCAAGTTCGCGCTCGAAGCGGGCGCGCGCGTCATCCTCGCATCGCACCTCGGCCGCCCCAAGCCGGGCAAGACCGAAGGTCTGAGCCTCGAGCCCGCAGGCCAGCGCCTCGCCGTCCTCGCCGGCGTCGAAGTGCGCCTCCCGGAAGACTGCGTGGGCGACGCCGCCAAGAAGGTCGTCCAAGATCTGCGCCCCGGCCAAATCTGCCTGCTCGAAAACCTCCGCTTCCACCCCGAAGAAGAGGAGGACGACGAAGCCTTCGCGCGTCAGCTCGCCGAGCTCACCGATGTCTACGTCGACGACGCGTTCGGCGCCTGCCACCGTGCGCACGCCTCGGTTCACGCGCTGCCCAAGTTGATCCGCGACAAGGGCTGCGGCTTGCTCGTCGAAAAAGAGATCCGCGCGCTCGGCGATCTCGTCACTGGTCCCGCCAAGCCCTACGTCGCCGTGCTCGGCGGCGCCAAGGTCTCCGATAAGATCAAGGTGGTCGAAGCTCTTTTCGCCCGCGTCGACGCGCTCCTCATCGGCGGCGCCATGGCCAACACGTTCCTCGCCGCGCAAGGCATCAACGTGCAAGCCTCCAAGATCGAAGCCGACAAACTTCCCCTCGCGCGCACGCTCCTCGACAAAGCCCGCGAGCTCAAGATCGCGCTCCTCTTGCCGGAGGACGTCGTAGTGGCCACGTCGCTCGACGCCACCTCCGGCGTGGCCGTCGACGTCGGCGCGATCCCACCCGGCGCCATGGCCCTCGACATCGGACCCAAGACCGTCGCCGCGTTCTCCGCCAAATTCGGCAACGCGAAGACGGTGTTCTGGAACGGCCCCATGGGTCTCTTCGAGAAGGCGCCCTTCGCAGCCGGCACCATGGGCGTCGCCAGCGCCCTCTCCAAAGCGCCCGGCTTCACCGTCGTCGGCGGCGGCGACAGCGCGGCCGCGGTCGCGCAAGCGGGCGACGAGATCGCCAAGGGCTTCAAGCACATCTCCACGGGCGGCGGCGCCTCGCTCGAGCTGCTCGAGGGCAAGAAATTGCCCGGAATCGAAGTGCTCCGCGGCTAGTCTCGCGCCGCGCGCGGCGCTAGCCAATTTTCGTAGCAGAGCCCCGGCACGCGCTCGAAGTGTCGGGCGTTGCCCGACACGAGGGTGCTGCCGGTGCTCCGGCAAATCGCGGCGATCCGAAGATCGGCATCGTCGATTCTGCGGCCCTTGGCTTCGAGATGCGCGCGGAGATCGCCATAGTGCTCTGCCGCCAGCGGATCGAAGGACAGGCAGGTGAGCCTTCCGCGCATCGCCTCGACGGCTTCAAGCCATCGCTTTGCGTGAGCCGAGCGAAGCGCACCGAAGTAGAGCTCGCCTAGGGTGATGCTCGTGGTTCGCACGGCGTCGCGCGAGAGCCCAGCGAGACGGCTCATGGCAAGCTCCGGAAGACGGCCACGCATAAGGTGGCTCACGACATCGGTATCGAGCACGTACACGATCACTTCTCCAAGTCGACCGGCCGCGGGCGCGCGGTGCGTCTTGATTTGACGACGTCACGCATGACCGATTCGAAGTCGTCGATGTCCGCCGCAACGCCGTAGAGATGACGCCACCATTCGCCGCCCTCGGAGGCTTCGGCGGCGGGCACGAGCACCGCGATCGGCTTGCCCCGCCGCTCGACGACGATGCGCTCTCCAGCTTCGACCCGGCGAAGAGCGTCGGCGAGATGGGCTTTCAGTTCGGCCACGGCCAGCGAAGAAGTCATCGGGTCACCTCGGGTAGGTCATCGTGACCTATCCGCGTCGTGCGAGCCAGCCGGAATGCATCTCCACGGCTAGCAACCGAGCCGCCCAGGCGACCGATAGAACCATGTGCAAACCGATCTCCTTGCAAACCAGACCAGACCAGACCAGACTAGCGGCATGAAGCTCGTCAACGTCCAAGCCGCCAAGACGCACCTCTCTCGCCTCCTAGAAGACGCCATCGGCGGTGAAGACATCGTGATCGCGAAGGCAGGCAAGCCTTACGTGCGGCTCACGCCCTTCCGGCCCGACACGACGCCTCGCGTCCTCGGCGGATGGGAGGGGCGCGTTTGGATCGCCGACGACTTCGACCTGCCCGACGAACGAATCGTTCGAATGTTCGAGGGAGGCTCCGTCGAGCCATCTCGCGACTCGGTCGAGCCCCCTCGTCGCACCGCAACGAAGCGGAAACGCCGGCGATGAGCCTCCTCCTCGACACCCACGTACTGCTTTGGTGTCTGGCCAACCCCGCACGCATCCGCCGTGAGGTTAGCAAGCGGCTCGTATCGCCGTCGGAGATGGTCTACGTGAGCACCGTATCGGCCTGGGAAATCGAAGTGAAGCGCTCGCTCGGCAAACTCGAGGCGCCGACCGACTTCGAAGAGCAACTCGAAGCGCATCGGTTCGTCGCCCTGCCCGTCCACCTTCGTCACGTGCGCGCCTTGGGGACCCTCCCCCGCCTGCACGCCGATCCGTTCGATCGCATGCTGGTTGCGCAGGCGCTCGCCGACGACCTCGTGGTCGTCACCAGCGATGAACAGGTGCGCGCCTACCCGGTGCGCACGCTGGAAGCGTAGGGAGCGACACCTGAGTCAAAGGCGATCGGGCGCGGGGAAGTCGTCGGCCGGCACTCGTCGGCGATTTTCGCAATTTAGCATGCTAAATTGCGCACGCCGCAATAGCACCTGGTTACGCTCGCAGCCAAGCATCGAGCGCGCCGAGTGACGTCACCAGCCCCGCGTGAGCGCGAGCGATGCGCTCGGCGTGCCCTTGCATGCGGACGAGATCGGGCTCCTCTTCGTAGCCGTGACCAGCGAGGTGGCGAAACTTCAGGAGCTCGCGCAGCTCCTTGACGGAATCGCCCGAGAGAACGGCTGGCCGACCGCCCTCGATGGCGACCGACGCTGCTCGCAAGAGCTCGAGGTGCCAGGAGCCACCCGAAGGCGCCTCACCGTCGATCGTCCGCAAGATCCTCACGACGATCGCTTCGACGGCAGTGTAGTAACGCTCGACTTGAAAAGCCAGCGCCAAGGCGCGCATCGATTCCCCTCGCTCGTCGGCATACGGAACGAGGAGCGACGACACGGATGCAGCGAGCCGCTCGAGGACAACGCGATCCTCCGCCAGCTCGGCCGCGAGACGGGCCTTCAGGGTTGCGGCGAGCTCATCGGGCGACATGGGTGAGCTCTTTGCCCTGGCGGGCCACCCGTCTGAGGAGCCGGAGGCCGGCGGACTCCGCGTGCACCAGATCGACTTGGCTTCCGAAGAGCGCTTCGAGCTCGAGCAGCACGTCGGCGCAATCTTCGAAACTCAATCCGTGTACGCAGAGATCGACGCCGGTGCCCGCGTGCGGATCGACGCCGGTGGCCAGCGAACCGAACAGCACGACGCGCGTGGCGCCGCGTTTTTGCAAGAGCTCGACGGCGCGCGGGAGAAGCGCGCGCAGGCGATCCGCCCGCTCCAAGGCGCGGCGCTGCTCCTCGGCGATGCGGCGAACCAGAGGATCGGTCTGCATGACGCCGTCAACCTATCACTTTCCGGCGGCTCGGCCTCGGTGGCGATAGGGCGGACCAATGTCCGCGAGCGCTCTTCTTTCCGCTCCCGCAGGGACAAGGCTCGTTGCGACCCACCTTCGACATGCCGCCTGAATGGCGAAGGCTGCGTGACGCGTCAACCCTCGTTCACGCGTGAAGCTTGGCTACGCGTGAAAGCTTGGCCGAAAAATCTGCCGTTCCAAGGCCTCGACACCCTTGCTACGAGAACGAAAAACAGCGAAAAGGCAGCTCAAGGGAGACGGGGCACCGATGAATCGCGAGCATGGCATCCTGCGCAGGGACCGGACGGGCACGTTCGCGGCGGCTGCCGCCGTAGCGATTTTCGCGGTGGCGTGCGGCGACCAAG
>DATEMX010000039.1:0-7497 GCA_035275365.1 Polyangiaceae bacterium
CGGCGCCGATGAGCGACATCACGAAGCCGCCTGTCGTCTCTCCGCTCTGGTAGAGCCCAAAGGTGCGCCCGAGGAAACCGCCGAGAAAGGCGCCCGCGACGCCAATGGCCAAAGAGGTGAGCCATCCGCCCGGTTCGCGACCAGGAACGATCAGACGAGCGAGCGCACCGACGATGAGCCCGAAGACGAGGAACAAGATGAGATTCATGTTTTCCTCCAGATGAGTTGCGTAGACACCGGGCATTCAGCATCTGCCGTGCCACACCGACCTAGTAGGCAGGGCGAGCACAGTAGTCCATGCGGCAGAGGACTACCGGCCGCCGCCTTCGAACCACTCACGCTTGGGGCCAACGTCGGCGTGCACGAACAGGTCGCTCGATTTGTCGTACTGGCCGATGCCGCCGTCCCAGCCGGCCCTGAGAATTTCCTTCTTCATGTCGGCTGGACTGAGCCCGATGATGCGAAAGTCGACGGCGTGCCCGAGCGAGTGCTGGCTGTGCGAAGCGACGCGGTGGCCCTTCTTGCGCAGCATCTCGTTGAGCTTGGGGCTGCGGTAGCCCGACACGAGCTCGATGCGCCGCCCGGGATTGCGGAGCGCAATCTGTCGAAGGAGCTCGAGGAGTCGTGGGTCGAGCTCCTTCTGCGAGCCGGTGGTGCGGTCGGCCAGGGTCTCCGAGAAGCGGGCCGCGCTCGGCTCCTCGCCAGAGAGCGGAATCGCCTCGCCCGTGTGCGTGTTGAAGAGCGTCGCCCAAGTCGCCACCGACGGCGATTCGTCGTTCGAAGGCTCCGCCGACGCGTCTTTGCGAAGCGCATGCCCTGCCGACCGCGGCGTCGGCAGATCAGCGGCCGTCGGGCGCGCCATCGGCAGCGCAAGCAGCACGCACGCGACCGAGGGCGCGACCTTTCGCGCCCATGCGGTGAACAGACGAGGCTCCGGGAGTCTCATCTGCGACGCGATCGTCAGCCACTGGTCGCCGGCTTGGGCGCGCCGAAGATGCTGGCGGCCCGGCGCTTCTCTTTTTGCGCCTTCTCTTTGTCGCTCCACGACGGAATGATGATCTTGGCGCGCTCCGGCAGAGGGCGGCCTTCGATGACCGCTTGGATCTCCTCGGAGTCGAGGGTTTCGCGTTCGAGCAGTGCCTGCGCGAGAGCGTCGAGCTGAGCGCGGTGCTCCATGAGAACCTTGCGCGCGACCTCGTGCTGCTCGGCGACGATTCGGGTGATCTCTTCGTCGATCGAGACGGCCGTGCGCTCGGAGTAATCTTGGTGCCGCTGAGCAAAATCACGCCCGAGGAACACCGACTCTTCGCGCTCGCCATAGGCGACCGGCCCGAGCTTCTCGCTCATGCCGACCTCGCAGACCATCGAACGAGCGATCTGCGTGGCGCGACGGATGTCGTCGGAGGCGCCTGTCGTGATCTCCGAGAAGACGATCTCTTCGGCGGTGCGTCCGCCGAGGGCCATGGCGATGCGCGCGAGCGCCTGCTCGCGCGTCATGAGATGGCGATCTTCGACGGGCAGAAACTGCGTGACGCCGAGCGCCGCGCCGCGCGGAATGATGCTGACCTTGTGGACCTCGTCGTTACCCACGACGAACTTGCCGACCAGCGTATGCCCGGATTCGTGCCAGGCGGCCGTGCGGCGCTCCGACTCGCTCATGACCATCGAGCGACGTTCGGTGCCCATCAAGACCTTGTCTTTGGCCATCTCGAAGTCCTGCATGGAGACGGCATCTTTGTCCTGACGGGCAGCGAGGAGGGCCGCTTCGTTGACGAGGTTTTCGAGATCGGCTCCCACGAAACCGGGCGCGCCGCGGGCGATGACTTCGAGGTCGACGTCGGGCGCCAGAGGCACCTTCTTCGTGTGAACCCGAAGGATGCCCTCGCGACCGCGGACGTCGGGGCGGGGCACGACGATGCGGCGGTCGAAACGGCCGGGGCGGAGAATGGCCGGATCGAGTACGTCGGGGCGGTTGGTGGCGGCGATGATGATGACGCCCTCGTTCGACTCGAAGCCATCCATCTCGACGAGGAGCTGGTTCAGCGTTTGCTCGCGCTCGTCGTGACCGCCGCCGAGGCCCGCGCCGCGGTGACGACCGACGGCGTCGATCTCATCGATGAAGATGATGCAGGGGGCGTGTTTTTTGCCCTGTTCGAAGAGATCGCGAACACGGCTCGCGCCCACGCCGACGAACATCTCGACGAAGTCGGAGCCAGAGATGGAGAAGAACGGAACGCCCGCTTCGCCGGCGATGGCGCGCGCGAGGAGCGTCTTGCCGGTACCGGGCGGGCCCATCATAAGGACGCCCTTGGGGATGCGGCCGCCGAGCTTTTGGAATTTCTTTGGGTCTTTGAGGAAGGCGATGATCTCTTCGACCTCGTCCTTGGCCTCGTCGATACCGGCCACGTCGGCGAACGTTACTTTGTTTTGCGACTCGTTGAGAAGGCGCGCGCGCGACTTGCCGAAGCTCATCGCTTTGCCGCCGCCCGCCTGAAGCTGCCGCATGAAGAGGTAGAACATGACGAGCAAGAAGACCATGGGGAGCACCGTCATGAGGGCGCTCGACCAGAACGGGCTCTGCTCTTCTTTTTCGAAGACGACTTTGACGCCGTGATCAACCAGCTCTTTGGTAAGGGCGTCGTTGGCTTCGGGGCCGATCGTGACGTTCGTCTTGCCGACGTGCGTCTTGGCCGCGGGATCGTAGACGTCGAAGCGATACTCGTGGTTGTTGATCGTTACCTTCTCGACGTGCGGCTCTTCGGACTTCGCACGCACCAGCGCCATGAACTCACTGAAGGCGACGGGCGTTGTCTTGCCGTTGTCTGACTGGAGGAATTGCCAGATGGCAAGGAACATCAGGATCAATAAGACCCAGAGGAGCAAAGTCTTGTGCGATTGCTTCACGAAAACCTCATCTAACGCGAGCGGTTACGAGTCAGCCTGAGCATGCCATCGTGAGCGCGAGCCGTCGACTCCATCTCACTCGGCTCTGATAAGCACGATTCTGCGGGAAGTAAGGTCGACCGCGGCAATCTTCCCGCCCGGGAGGGGTACCCGGGCGCGCGAATTGCCGAGACGGAGGGCTCGAGCGAGGGCCGATCGCTGCGCTCTGCCGAGGGCATGGCCTTCGACGACAGCCGGAACGAGCGCCGCATCGGCGGTGGAAAGCTCGTCCGCTGCATCGGCAAGATCACAGAGGTGCTCGACAATTCTGGGGGAGAGCTCAACCAGGAGCGGAAGGACCTCGTGGCGAACGCGCGTTCGCAGGAACCTGGAATCGCCGTTGGTCGGGTCTTCGACGAAGGGTACGCGATGGCGTTCGGCGTGTGCCCGAATATCGCTCCGGCGGGCCCGAACAAAAGGACGGATCAGGTCGTTCGAACGGGGCGAGAGGACGGCGAGGCCCCGAGGGCCCGTCCCGCGCAGGATTCGTTGCAAGACTGTTTCGGCCCGGTCGTCCGCGTGGTGACCCGTCGCGATGAACCTGGCTCCTTGCGACCGGGTTCGCAGCGCTGGTGCAGCCGTGCGCAGGGCCTCGCGCAGAGCGCCATACCGCTTTTCACGCGCTCGCGCCATGACGTTGGGTCCCGCGGACACGTCGACTCGGCTGGCCGAAAAAGGCACGCCGAGGTCCGCGGCGAACCGCGCAGCCAAGGCGAGCTCGTCAGGAGCTGCTTCGCGCAGGCCGTGATCGACGCCGTGGGCCACGAGCCCGATGCCGAGACGCGGAGCGAGCTTGGCCATGACGTGAAGGAGCGCCATGGAATCGGGACCCCCGGAAACGGCCACCATCACGAGATCCCCCGCCGCCAGCACTCCGTCGTCTACGACAGTACGCTCGGCGATCTTGAGCAAGGTAGGTGGGTGCGAGCTTCTCATCAGACGAGCTCGAACGCCTTGCAAAAGACGAATTGACCGACCAAAGGAAGCGTTCGGTGGGGCTCGGTCGGGTAACCGTAGGCGCAAGTCCGCCCTTCTGGGTCGAACGCCGCGCACGACTCGCAGGTACAGCGAAGGTCGAAATCTTTGGCCTCGCGGCGAAACTGGCCGTCGATCTCGGTGATCATGCTTCGCCTCGCTTGGGGCGATCAAGGACGACCAGCGATTCGACGTGGCTCGTGTGCGGAAACATTTCGAAGGTTTCGACGGTCTGAACGGCAAAGCCGGACGGCACGAGGATGGCGACGTCGCGCGCGAGCGTCGCCGCATCGCAGGAAACATAGACGACGCGGCGGACCTTCGATCGCGCGAGACGCTCGCTCGCCCCTGCGGCTCCCGTCCGAGGCGGATCGAGGAGCACGGTGCGAACCGCTTTGGGGACGTCGAAGGCATCGGCGTCCGCCTGAACGACGCGGGCCGTCAGGCTGCGGCTCCGGAGGTTCATGCGGGCCACCTCGACGGCGGACGGATCGGATTCAACGGTGGTAAGGGCGGCAGCGTGGGCAGCCAGCAAAACCGAGAAATTGCCCGACCCCGCGAAAAGCTCGAGGACTTCGGTTCCCTGCACACCACCGAGCGCTAGCACCCTGTCGCCGAGCTTGGCGTTCATGGCGACGTGCGCTTGCGCGAACCCGCCCGAGGGAACCAAGAGCGGCTGTCCGTCGGCCGCCGTGGTGAGCGCACGCGGATCGCCGATGCGCGCGGGTTCGCGGGCCCCCTTCAGCCAAACGCAAGCGCCGCTGCACGCGCCGCTTTCCACGGCACCACCGAGCGCGCCGAAGAAGGCGCCCGTGAGCTCGCCCGACCAGTGGAGATCGAGCACGGGGCGGCCCGCGCTGCCGAGAGCGAGGTTTGCTTCACCCGAGCCTCGCTCGCGTCGGAAATATTCACGCAAGGGCCCGAGCCAGCCGGAGAGCGCCGCATCGAGGACGAGACACGACGCAATGTCTTCGACGTCGTTGCTCGACGAGCGCCGATAGCCGAGCAGGACCTTGCCGCGCGAGGCGCTGATGGCAACGCGCGCGCGACTTCGATAGCCGACGTCGCGCGGCGCGGCGTGACTCTCGACGGGGCAGAGCTCACCCCCGACGGCGCGTTCGAGCGCGCTCTTGACGATACCCGCGTGGATCTCGAGTTGAGCGGCGACTCCGACGTGCATGAGATCGCAGCCACCGCAGCGCTCCGCGAAGGAGCACGGAGGCTCCACGCGGAGCGGCGATGGATCGACGACGCGGACGATCCGCGCCCGCGCGGGCTTTTTTCCGAAGTCGACCTCGGCGTCGATCACGTCGCCCGGAGCGGCTTTTGCCACGAAAACCGCGCGGCGCCGTCCGCCGTCGACGACGTGCGAAACGCCTTCTCCGCCCGGTGCGATGGCGCTGATCTCGAGCCTACGTTCCATGCCCCTCACGGAAACGGCTGCGCTGGCTGTCCGCGTTGAAAATAGAAGCGAAAATAGCCGTGGATGTGGCTGATGAAAGCAGCAGGATCGGCCTCCCCCGCGAGCTCTCGCGGATCGGCGAGGGAGATGTCGGCGAATTCTGCTTGCGTCAGCTTTTCGGCGGCGTTCGTCTCGTTGGGATTGGCGTTGAAGAGCGATTGAAAGCGGATGGCTCCCGCGATCGCGTAGAGGGCCGAGTTTTGCGCGTGACACGAGCGGTGCAGATAGAGCGTGAGGTGAACGAGCGGGGGGTCGGGATCGGCCACGATCGGATACCCCGGGGGAACGATGCTCGGTTGCAAGCCAACCCGGAACTCGGTGCCGGGATCGACGGCGATGCGACGGCGAATTGCTTCGACGTCGTCGACGAGAATGATGGCGCCGTCGGAGACCTCTTCGATGTCACCGCCGTGCTGAACACGAATGGTGAGGGTATTGCGGAACGGCACGGCCGCGAAGAAGTCGGGCGAAAGGACGAACCTGCCGTCCGAGCAGCCGGTAACCTTGAGCGCCTCGCTGGCGATTTGTCCCTCTCCTTCGCCGAGCGAGCACGCCGACGCCAAGAAGACCCCGCTCGACAAGGCGGCGACGGCGAGGCGCGATGTCACACGCCTCCGAAGGCGAGGTCGATGGTGCCTCCGCCGAGCACGCGATCGCCGTCGTAGGCAACGGCGACCTGGCCCTTGGCGACGGCGCGGACTGGCTCGTGGAAGAGCA
Organism: Polyangiaceae bacterium; assembly: GCA_035275365.1. Taxonomy (GTDB): domain Bacteria; phylum Myxococcota_A; class Polyangia; order Polyangiales; family Polyangiaceae; genus DASWDH01. The sequence goes on from DATEMX010000039.1 coordinate 6,098, forward strand.
CGCGAACGCCGTCGTCGGCGCGCTCGAGCGTGGCCGCGACGCCTTCGTGCCGGTAGCGCACCTGAACCTCGCAACGAACGGGCAAGGCGACGTCGTCTACGAACTTGGTCTGCGTGAGGCGCGCTCCCGTGTGGAGGAGCTCGTCGGCGCGACCCAGCCGAACGGTAGCGGACTCGGGCTCGATGCCCACGACGAAGGCGGGGACGCCGAGCGACACGCCGAGACCCTTGCGCTGACCAACGGTAAATCGGTGAACGCCCTGGTGCGTACCGACCACGCGGCCGTCGGCGTCGACCACGGGACCGGGCCGCGCACGTTCGCCGGCGCGGCTGTCGACGAAGGTGTCGTAGCGGCCGGTGGGCACGAAGCAGAGCTCCTGGCTCTCGCCCTTGCCGGCTCCGGGCAAACCGCGCTTCAAAGCGTCTTGCCGGACCTCGGCCTTCGTCGCCTCGCCGAGGGGAAATTCGAGCCGCGCGAGCTGCTGCTGCGACAGCGTGTGAAGAAAATAGCTCTGGTCTTTCGACGGGTCGAGACCCCGGTGCAGCTCGGCTCGACCCGCGCGGTGCACCGTGCGCGCGTAGTGGCCCGTGGCGACCTTGGCGGCGTCGAGTCGATCGGCGAGCGCGAAAAGCTCCGTCATTTTGACCGAACGGTTGCACGCGACACAGGGGCTCGGCGTGGAGCCCGCGAGGTACGCGTCGACGAAAGGATCGACGACCTCTCGCGCGAACAGCTCACGGCGATCGAACGCATAGTGCGGAATGCCGAGGCAATCGGCCACGCGACGTGCATCGTGCTGATCCTCTGGCGCGCAGCAGCGACCGCGCACCGAGGCGTCGTCCGGGTAGTCCCAGAGGTGCAGCGTGACCCCCACGACGTCGTAGCCTCGCTCGACGAGCCAAGCCGCCGCGACCGAAGAGTCGACTCCGCCGCTCATCGCCACGATGATTCGTTCGCGTGCTGCCACGGCGCCATAGTAGCACCGCCGGCCCGAGACGCGGATCCTACTGATTTTGAAGCGTGGTTTTGACCGCCTGGGTGGCTCGGTCGACGAGTTTGGTCACGAGATCGACGGCCTCGCTGTAGCGATAAATGCCCGCTTGGAGCGCGATCAGCGCATCGGGGGACATGCCTCCGCCCGCTCCGCCTCGGGTGGCGCGCGCCACTACTGCTTCGCTTTGGTCGAGCTCATGACCGAGCCCGCGCATGAGCTCAATGAAAGGCGAAGGGCCCCCGCAGGCGACCGGAGAGGCCGGCGTCGCCGGAGCGCGGGGCTCTGGCAACTGATCGATCGGAGAAAACGTGCCTTCGGGGGGGCGAGAGACGCGCATCATCGTCCTATCGACCCGGCGAGCGCTCGAGTTGCGAATGACCGTCTAGTGTCCCGCGGCGAAAACTTG
>DATEMX010000040.1:0-2340 GCA_035275365.1 Polyangiaceae bacterium
TCGGCACAGCGCGCGTAGGAGTAGGCGGCCGGACTTTCCATCCAGCGCACGCATTCCTGTTTGGCGGCCGGACAATAGTCGCCTTCGACGAGCACCATGCCGTTCGAGCAGCGCTCGGCGTCGGGAGCGTCGACCCCGTTCGCCGGCGATTCGACGCGCTCACGCGGCGCCCCATGGTCGAGCGACGTCGAAGCGAGGCACAGCGCAACGGGCGCATCTTCGTCCGAGAGGGCCGCGGACGGTGGTTCGAGGGCGTCGTGCGGCTCTTGCAAACGGTCAAACGCCATCGCGCATCCCGACGCGAACGACATTGCCGCCAAAACGCGTGGAATCTCGAAGAAGCGAGCCACCATGATGCCGCGAGCTCTTACGCTCCAGCATGCGGAGCTTTTGGCTCCGGCGCAACTTTGCGCGGCGCCCTTTTGCTTACTTGTGAATGAAGACGACGGAGCCGTCGCCTTCCTTCTCGCTCGTGACCCCGTGCCACGCGTCCGGCACGGGCGGGTCGCTGAACTGAAAAACCCGATGTGCGTCGACGGGCGACAAGTTGACGCACCCGTGGCTTCGGGCTTTGCCGAAGACATCGTGCCAGTAGGCCGCGTGCAGCGCGTAGCCCGCTTCGAAGTACTGCACGTAGGGAACGTCACGGAGCTCGAACGTTCCCTCGCCGCGCCGGACTTGACGCCCTGCGCTATCGACCGGAGCGGCCTTGCTCTTGACTGCGTCTTTCGGGGCTTCGGTGGCGGTCTTGGCGTCTTTGCCTTCTTTCACTTCTTTCACTTCGGCTTGGGCTTGGGGCGCGGCTCCTCCGCCTTGGCTCGAGTGTTCGTTCGAGTCCATCGTCGCGGTGACGTGCTTGCTCTTGATGCGGAACGTGCCGGTGATGGTCGACTTGGTCGTCTTGGGATCGCCGAGGCCGTCTTGGCCGGTGGAGACGAGCGTGACGTAGACCGGCTTCTGCCCTTCCCACAGCGTGAGGAGCTGGTTCTCGATGGAAATGTCGATCCATTTTTGGCCCGACGTGGCCGCCGTGGGCCACTCCGCGGGAGCGTTGGCCACACCGAGATCGCTCGCCTTGAGCCAAGCGCCGTCTTTGGCCTCGCGATAGAGAGAGCCTCCTGTGCGTTTGGTTTGACCAGAAAGCTGCACGAGGGTGCGGAAGGGGAGGGTTCGCTCTTCGCGGTGGGCGCCCTCGCCGGTCAGCTTGTAGGTGTGGGCACAGGAGCCGTCTTTTTCGCATTCGGTGCGAACGAAGGCGACGGGCAATGTAAAATCGGATGTGAGTTCCGCGCCGTGAAAAGGAGACCCGGTGTCGGGTTTGATCTTCGACGCGGGCACGAGGCGCAGATCGACGGTGATCGCGAAGCGGCGATCGAGCGAATCGGGGCCCGTCGGAAAGGATCCCACGAGCGCGAGCCCGGTGTGCCGGCGCACGCGGTTGGCGAAGTAGGCATACGACGGGACTTTGAAATCGGAGACGTTCGGCACCGATCGGCCGCCTTGCAGCCAAAAGGGGATCGGATCGGCCTCGCCTTGGGCGCCGAGCAGCTCGGCCATCGAAAGGTCGGTCGAAGGGCGCCGTGACGGGACGGAGGCGGGGCGAACCTCGCCGGTATCGCTCGGCCGACGCGAGGGTACACCGCGCGCGTCGATGGCGACGTCGTTGGCGCCCAAGATCACCTTGTTGGCTTCTTCGCCGCGCTGCTTGAACCAGTCGAGATGGTCGGCCAGCTTGAATTCGGCCGAATATTGCTCTTTCGCGTTGGGGATGCGCAAATAGAGCGGAGCCACGGCGCGCACGAAAGCATAGCGGTAGGGCATCGGCTTGGTCGTGTCGGGGCGCACCGACGCCGCCCGCAAAAGCGGGTGATTCATGTCGAGCGTGGCGTCTTCACCCGAGCAAACGAAGCCCCGCGGTTGAACGTGGTACCAGCCCCCCGAACACCCGGCCGATCCCGCCGGCTCTGGGTCGCGGGTCACGCTGGCCCCCAAACGGAGATAGCCGATGCGCTTCGAAGAGCCGTCGGGGCGACTGTAGATTCCTACCTGCAGGGCCGTGGCGCCGAGCTTGGGGCCCTTCGGGGCCGGAGCGGAGCTCGGGTTCGGTGAGACCGGGGTGGCTGCCCGGGCGAGCTCGGCTGCGTTTCCCGCGTCGCCTTCGACCTTTGCGGTCGCTCTGCGGCATTCCGCAGACGCGAGCGCGAAGGCGATGCATAACGCAACGCGTATCTGTTCGGCACGGAGCGGGCCACGGAATTGCATGGCAATTGGTTTCGTCTTTTGCCGCATCGGATGAAATTTCGCCATAACTTCCCTCTTGCGCTTCGCGCGAAACAAGGG
>DATEMX010000041.1:0-4172 GCA_035275365.1 Polyangiaceae bacterium
CTCCAGCTCTATACCGGGCTCGTGTTCGAGGGGCCTGCGCTCATCGCCCGCATCAAGCAGGCGCTGATCGCGGCAATCGAAAAGCGCGGCGCGACGGGCCTTGCTCCCCTCGTCGGATCCCGCGCGGATGAGTGGGCGGAACGGGCGGTCGCGCCATGACGGTGACGATCTATCACAATCCGCGCTGCGGAAAATCGCGCGCGACACTCGCGCTCATCGAAGCGCGTGGCATCAAGCCGAAGATCGTCGATTATCTCAAGACGCCGCCATCGGCCGCCGAGCTCAAAGCGATCCTCCACAAGCTCGGGCTGGCGCCCCGTGACATCTTGCGAACCGGCGAGCCCCTCTATGCCGAGCTTGGGCTCAAGACGCGGGAACTCGAAGACGACGCGCTAATCGCGCTGATGGTCAAGAACCCGATCCTGATCGAGCGGCCGATCGTGGTGTCAGGGAGCAAGGCTGCGGTGGGGCGGCCGCCGGAGAACGTTCTCGCGATCCTTTCAGACGCGCCCTAAGCTTCGCGCTTGCCGCGCGTCTCGGCGAGCTCCGTCTCGTCGCGCCCGGCGAATTTGAACAACCGCACCACGAGCCAGATGGGGAAGACGATCACGGCGCCGAGCAGGAAGTAGCGGACGGCCTTTTCGACCGCCTCGAAGCCCAGATTGTAGATGCGCTCGACAAGCCGCGCGATGCTGTCGATGATCTGATAGGGACTGAAGCCGAGCGCGGCCAGAACCACGCCGACGATAAGGGAGAGAATAATCAATCTGAGCAGAACGAGGGCCGGATTGCCGCCAAAAAACCGTTCCATCTGCCGCTTTCCCTTCCGCCTTTGAGGCCTCGCCGCCCAAAGCAGATTGCCCGAGCTTCGACTCGAATTACGTCCAGAATTGGTGCGAAGGGGGGAGAAGGTCAAGGGACGCGAATGGGTGCACGCCAGAGCCTGATCGCGGGGACGCCGCTCGAGGCGCTTCCCGAACCCTTTGCTTCCTGGTTCAGGACGCGAGGCTGGCGCCCCCATGCGCACCAACTGGCGCTGCTCGAATTGGCCGGGGCGGGGCGCGACACGCTTCTGATTGCGCCGACCGGCGGCGGCAAAACCCTGGCCGGCTTCCTGCCTTCGCTCACCGACCTCGCCCGCCGCGCGAAGCCGCCAAAGCCCGAGACGGCGATCCACACCCTCTACGTCTCGCCGCTCAAGGCGCTCGCCGTCGACATCGCGCGCAACCTTGCGAGCCCCGTGGCGGAGATGGCGCTGCCGATCAGGCTCGAAACGCGGACCGGCGACACGCCGCCTTCGCGCCGCGCCCGCCAGCGCCTGCTCCCGCCCGACATTCTGCTGACGACGCCGGAGCAAATCGCGCTGATGCTGTCGCATAAGGGCGCGGCCGAATTGTTCGGGCGGCTCAAATTCGTCGTGCTCGACGAGCTTCACGCGCTCGCTACGAGCAAGCGCGGCGATCTCCTGTCGCTCGACCTTGCCCGGCTCAGGACGCTGTCGCCCGCGCTCACGGCCATCGGATTGTCGGCGACGGTGGCGCGGCCGTCGGAGCTTGCCGCCTTTCTCGTGCCGCACCGGGGAACCGAGGCGACCCGGCTTGCCGAGATCGTGGTCGCGGGCGAGGGCGCTCGCGCCGATATCTCGATTCTCGAGTCTAACGCCGAGCTGCCCTGGGCCGGGCATTCGGCCCGCTACGCGATTCCCGAAATCTATGCGGCGATCAAAGCGCACCGCCTCGCGCTTGTCTTCGTCAATACACGCTCGCAGGCCGAGATGCTGTTCCACGAGCTGTGGCGCACGAACGAGGCGAATCTGCCCATCGCGCTCCATCACGGCTCGCTCGACGTGGGCCAGAGGCGGAAGGTCGAGGCGGCGATGGTCGAGGGCAGGCTCCGCGCCGTGGTGTGCACCTCGACGCTCGATCTCGGCATCGACTGGGGCGATGTCGATCTCGTCGTCAATGTCGGCGCGCCCAAGGGCGCGAGCCGGCTTGCCCAGCGCATCGGCAGGGCCAATCACCGGCTCGACGAGCCGAGCAAGGCCTTGCTCGTCCCTGCCAACCGCTTCGAGGTGGTCGAGTGCCAGGCGGCGCTGGAAGCGGCGGCGGAGGGCGCGCAAGACACGCCGGCGTCGCGGCCGGGCGCGCTCGACGTGCTCGCCCAGCACGTGCTCGGCACGGCTTGCGCCGGACCCTTCGACGCCGAGGCGCTGTTTGGCGAAGTCACCAGCGCCTCGCCCTATCAAGGGCTGTTGCGCGAGGGCTTCGACCAGGTGCTTCAGTTCGTGGCGACCGGCGGCTATGCGCTCGCAACCTACGACCGCTACGCCAAGCTGAAGCGAACGCCCGAAGGGTTCTACCGCATCGCCCATCCCCGCATCGCGCAACAATACCGTCTCAATGTCGGAACCATCGTCGAGGCGCCGATGCTGCGCGTGCGGCTCGCGAAAGGAAAGAGCGGGGCGCTCAAGCCCTCGCATATGCTCGCTCCCGGCCGCGTGCTCGGCGAGGTCGAGGAATATTTCATCGAGCAGCTTCTCCCCGGAGACACTTTCATCTTCGCGGGCGAAGTGCTTCGCTTCGAAGGCTTGCGCGAGAACGACGCCATCGTCACGCGCACCCATGCGACCGAGCCGAAGATCCCCGCCTATGAAGGCGGCAAGTTCCCGCTCTCGACCTATCTTGCCGAGCGGGTGCGGCGCCTCATCGCCGAGGCCAAGGACTGGCGGCGTCTGCCCGACCAGGTTGCCGATTGGCTGCGCCTTCAGGCCGAATTCTCGCTCGTTCCCGGACCGCAAGAGATCCTGGTCGAGACGTTTCCGCGCGGGAGCCGCCACTATCTCGTCTGCTACCCGTTCGAGGGGCGGCTCGCGCATCAGAGCCTCGGCATGCTGCTCACGCGGCGGCTCGAACGGGCGCGGGGGGCGCCGCTCGGCTTCGTCGCCAACGAATACGCGCTTGCCATCTGGGGGCTCAGCGATCTCGGCGCGATGGTGCGAGACGGGCGCCTCGACCTTGGCCGGCTGTTCGACGAGGACATGCTCGGCGACGACCTCGACGCCTGGCTCGCGGAGTCGAGCCTGATGAAGCGCTCCTTCAGGGTCTGCGCCATCATCTCGGGGCTGATCGAACGCCGCCACCCCGGGCAGGAAAAGACCGGGCGGCAGATGACGGCGTCGTCCGATTTGATCTATGACGTGCTCCGCGAGCACGAACCGGGGCATATTCTCTTGAAGGCGGCATTCGCCGACGCCGCGACCGGCCTGATCGACGTCTATCGCCTCGGTGATTTCTTGAGGCGAATCAAGGGCCGAATCAGGCATATTGGTCTCAACCGCGTCTCACCCCTCGCCGTTCCGGTGATGCTGGAGATCGGGCGCGAAAGCGTCCCGGGCGAAGCGAGCGAAATCCTGTTGCGTGAAACAGTAGAAGACCTCGTGGCCGAGGCACTGGGGGGACATGCAACACGCCAAACCTGAGCTTATGCCGGAGACGGCACCGACGCTCCGTTCGCATCTCATCGTCGCCGGCCACGCGATGCTGCCGCTGCCCGCGGGCGCGCTCTACTGGGAAGACGAGCGCACGCTTCTCGTAGCGGACCTGCATCTGGAGAAGGGCGCCGCCTTCGCCGCGCTCGGAATGCTGCTCCCGCCCTACGACACGCGCGCCACGCTCGATCGCCTCACCAAGGTGATCGAAGCGGTTCGGCCCGCCCGGGTCGTCGCGCTCGGCGACAGCTTCCATCGGGGCGACTCCGCCGCGAACCTTCCGCGCGAGGACCTTGCGACGCTGCTCGGTTTGCAGCGGGGGCGCGAATGGTTCTGGATCTGCGGCAATCACGATCCGCATCTGCCCGCCAGCATCGGCGGCACAGTGTGCGCGACGTTGACGATTCGCGGCGTGACGCTGCGGCACGAGCCGTCGCCCACCACGTCGGCGCGAGAGGTCGCGGGCCACCTTCATCCCGTGGCGCGCATCGCAAGACGCGGCACCGTGATCCGCCGCCGCTGCTTCGCCACCGACGGCAACCGCCTGGTGATGCCGGGCTTCGGCGCCTATACCGGAGGGCTCAACGTGCGCCACGAGGCCTTCGCGCCTTTGTTCCACCGCCTTCGGCTCGAAGCGTGGATGATGGGCCGCGCCAATGTCTATCCGGTGCTCGGCAGCCTGCTT
>DATEMX010000042.1:0-5012 GCA_035275365.1 Polyangiaceae bacterium
CCGAGTTCCTGCGGGGCAAGGGCAGCGGGTGGCTCACCGCGGAGTATCAGATGCACCCGCGCGCCAACCCGCCGCGCCGAGAATCGCGCGACGGGCGCGGCAAAGCGCCTTCCGGGCGGACACAGGAGATCCAGCGTCTCATCGGCCGCGCGCTCCGCGCAGCCCTCGACATGCGAGCGCTCGGTGAACGAACCGTCACCGTCGACTGCGACGTGCTCGAGGCCGACGGAGGAACCCGCACGGCGTCGATCACGGGCGGCTTCGTCGCGCTCGCTCTGGCGCTCTCCAAAGTGACCGAGGCCGGGCTCTTGGCGGGGCCGGCGCTGCGCGACGTCGTCGCAGCCATCAGCGTGGGCCAGCTCGATGACGGGCACCTGCTCGATCTCGTCTACAAAGAAGACAGCACCGCGCGCGTCGACTTGAACCTCGTCGCCACCGCCAATCGCGCCATCATCGAGATTCAGGGAACGGCGGAGGGCGAAGCCGTCCCCAAGCCCGACGTCGATGCGATGATCGAGCTCGCGCTCGAGGGCACCGACGCCCTCGCGCGCCTTCAGCGCCAAACGCTCGTCCTTTCGGGGGTCGACCTTCCCGCGCTCTTTTTACCAGGGCGGCTTTCGTCGTGAGTGAGCGAACCACGCTCGTCATCGCGAGCTCCAATCGCGCCAAGATCCTCGAGTTTCGAGCGCTGCTCGCCGATTTGCCCATCGAGGTGCTCGGCGTTTCCGACGTCGCCCATGAAAAGATCGCCGTCGTCGAAGACGCCGACACGTTCGAAGGCAACGCCGTCAAGAAGGCCAGATCGATCGCCGAGGTCGTCACCATGCTCACGCTCGCCGACGACTCGGGGCTCGAGGTCGACGCCCTCGGGGGTAGGCCCGGCGTACGCTCGGCGCGCTTCGCGCACGATCGCGCCACCGACGCGGAGAACAACGCCGCGCTCCTGGCCGCCCTCACCGACGTGGAGCTCGAGCATCGCCGGGCGCGCTTTCGCTGCGTGCTCGCCCTCGTCGATCCGTGGGCAGTTCCCGGCGCCGAACCGTTCATCGCGTCCGGCACCTGCGAGGGCGCGATCGCCAAAGACCCGCGCGGCGCGGGGGGCTTCGGCTACGATCCGCTCTTCGTCGTCGAAGGTGAAGGCAAGACGATGGCCGAGCTCGGCAACGACGCAAAGAACGCCGTGAGCCACCGAGCCCGCGCGGTGATCGCGCTAAAGCCCCATCTCATGCGCCTCCTCGAGCATCGCGCGCGAGACGCGGCGCAGATCCTCGCGGGCTGAAGGTCGCCGAACCGACGCACTACTTCGTTCCTTGGTTGCGATCGGCTTGCGGTGCTGGCGGTGTAGGCCGGCGCCGATGCTGCGGACGCGAAGGCGGACGTGGGGTCTCCCAGCCCTCGGGTGGGCCCATGCTGGTCTCGGTCGCCGGAAGCTTCATCACCCTGTGGTTGCCCGCAATTTGCGCGATGAACGGCTGTGTCGTACGTGCCTCGATCAGCATGTCGACGGATGCTCTCGAAAAGTAGACATCTCCATTGCCGTTGCGGGAATCACACCACGCGGCGAACATGTCGTTGCCAACGATCGCAAGGCCCTTGTAGTCGCCCATGAAGCTGGGAGGCGCGCCGCGTTGGTCGGTGATCTCGATGTTCTTGCTGAACTCGGTGTACGGGTTTTCGGCGCGGGCATAGTAAGTGGCGTTCTGCCCTCCGTTGCGGAAGTCAGTCCAGATCACATGCACGCGTCCTTGGGCGTCGACCGCGGTCCATGGCTGAAATTGCCGCGAAGGCGTCGAGTTGTCGTTGACGCGCATCGCCTTGCTCCAGCTGTCGCCGCCATCTTGGGAGATGACGACCCAGACGTCGTCATTGCCATCGCCGCCTGGCGCGGTGCTGGCCCAGGTAATTGCGACCACCCGACCATTCGGGCTCACCCCCGATCCGATGATCGGATGATGGCGTGGGGTGCACCCGAAACAAGCCGTTCCCATATCGGCCAGATTGCGACCGGGGTCGAACGTCGCGCCGAAGTCTTTGCTTCGTAAGTAGCGGACTTGCGCGCCTTGGTTGTATGGAACGTGAACCACCCCATCGTCGACCGGTGAGATCGCTGTTCCATGGCTGAGGGTGCCAAGCGAGGTCACCGCGCTCCAAGTGGCACCGCCATCGAGCGAGCGTTTGAAACCTCCTGGAGAGCCGAGCCAGCTGAGAAAAATGGTCCCATTGCGAACGCCGGCAACCCAAGGCTTGTCGGGCGACGCCTGAATGGGGCGCCAACCCGACCAAGTCGATCCACGGTCGCTGGAAGTTGAGAGTAGGATCTGTGAAACGCCGTAGTCTTGGCAGACCGCGTAGAGCTTGCCCGACGCGTCGATGCCGGCCACCGCGTCGCCGGTGATCCCGCTCCCGGTCGGTGCAACGGTGATGTTCTTGCCCCAGGTGGTGCCGCCGTCGGTCGATACCGAGAAAGCGCAGCGCGTGCCGTTGCGGCTGTCGACCCAACTTGCCAAGATCAGTCCGGCGGTGCCCGCCGCGAGCGACACTTCAACCTGCGCCGCACGCCCGGTGTCGTCGTTCACACGCACGTTGGGCAGCCATCCGTGAGGAGGCAAGCCTGCCTCGACGTCTCCCGCATCGTAAGCTCCGGCCGCACCTGCGATGCCCGATGATGCTTCCGAGCCGGCTTCCGCGTCGCTCGAACCGAGAGGGCCCGCACCGCCAGCGCCATCGCTGACGCCATGGCCCCCCGGACCGACGCCGACACTCGCGCTCCCCGATGCGCCGCGGCCAGCGACGGCTCTGGATTCTGAGTTGTCGACCGCGCATCCAGTCACTACGCCCACGCAGCACCATAAGACGAGCGACCTTTGCATGAGCCTCCGCGGTCGAGTTGGGCGTCACTGCGTGACCGCAGCGCCGACCCGAAACGTGCCGCCGTACGCATGTTGATCTCGACCGCCAAGACAGACCAAAAAAACGCCGCGCCTGAGCAGGGTACCGCGCAGACTTACAACTTGAAGCGAGAGCAGCAAGGTTAGTAAGGAGGATGAAGCTCGCCGTTTTCTGCACGAGCACCCCGTCCGCGACGGGTTGATCTGTGTCCTGACGGCAGTCGAACCACGCAGGAGCTTCGAGTACCACCGCTCGCCCGATCCCAAGGAACGCGGATTGAAGCTGCGAGCGAAGAAGCGCCCCTTCTTGAATTGGAGCGACGAATCCAGTACCGAGCGCCGCCGGCGGCCCCGGGGCCGCCATACCCGCTGCCGCTCGAACCGAAGCGGTAGAAGCCGAAACCGGAGCGCTAGAAACCGAAATCGAAGTGCCCGCCGACGGTGAGCGTGAGCGTGCCGTGCGATCCCGCATACGTGCCGAGAATCGGCCGCGCGCGGGGTGCGCCGGGATCGGTGATCTCGCGCTCGCTGAACGAGCCGCTCGTGAAGGCGAGGAGCGGCGAGATGCTGAACGCGCGGTTGACCCGCACGTCGGCTCCGAACCCCACCCGAAACTCGCCGAACCCCTGGAGATCGATCTTCGTGCCGTCGGCCCAGCGCTCGCGAAACCACCGGTAGCCGAGCCCGAGATCGACGACGAGGCCCGTTCGGTCGGGACGCGACGTCCAGCGAAAGCCGAGCCCGGGATAGTCGGTCGTGGCCGACGTTTGGTCGCCGAACCCCGGGTCCGCGGGATCGGGCGGCACCGTGACCGTTCCCGTGCGCCACGTCGGATCGCTGCCCGTGCCGAGCCTCCCGTGCTCCCAAAACGCGTAGACGATGTAGTTTCGGCCGAAGCGGGCTCCGACGTCACCCTCGACGAGCAGACCGCTGCTCGCCATGCCTTCCCAGCGTTCGGGGTAGAAATACCCAACACCGTCGCGAACGTTGTACGCGCTGCCGAACGGGAAGATCGCACCGACTCGCGCGCCGACCCACAGGGAATTGTACGGCGAACGGTGGAGGATCGGCGCAGGGGGCGGCGGTTCGTAGACATACTCTTGCGGGTAGGGCGCCGGGTACGGCGGTGGTCGCCGGGGCACCTGGGGTTCGAGCACCTCGCCCGACGGATCGGACGGCGGCCGCTCGCCGGGCGGCGGTGTCCACGGCTCCTGGTACATGTAGGGCGGCGGCTTGGCTCCCGGTTTGGCGGACGGCGGAGGAGCCGGTGGCGACCCCGATGAGGGCCGCGCATCTGTGGGGGCCGTGCTCACAGGAGCGCTCGAACCGGCCGCTCCAGGCGAAGCCGAACCCGGTGAAGCGGCGGTGCTCGGCGCCGCGCCCTGCGGAGCCGTGCCCGACGCGGGGGGCGCGGGATCCGCCCATGAGAACGGGGCGATCAGAGTGTTGCTGAATGCGATTGCCGACCAAGAAAGGGTGCGACCGATGGCTGACCAGTTCGTCGATGACATACCGGCTCCTCGTGCGTTTCCGTATAGTTGTCTAGTTAGACGAACCATAGCACTCCGATCGTCAAGCGCTTCTATTCGGAGCTCGGGCGCGCCACGAGATCGGTGCGGCACCGGCCTGGAAAAGTGTCCCATTCGCCCAGGTTGAGCTAGTACAAACCCGTCCCCCCGAGAGGTCTCCACGTGCGAAGCGATCTCAAAGGGCTGGGTGACTACGGAACCGTCGGGCTAGATCTTGTCTTATCGATACTCGTTGGATTTTTTGGCGGCCGCTGGCTCGACGGCAAATTCGGGGCGCACGGATGGCTCACCGTCATTGGTTTCGCCTTTGGCGTAACCACAGGGTTTCGCTTTCTTTACAGGGCCGCCGTGAAGATGCGTAAGGAGACCGAAGCAGAAGATGAGCGAGAGCGGCAGGCGCGACAAGGCGAAGACGACTCAAAGAACGGGTAGCGAGGACGACCGGCCGTCGGATGCGCCGACGCCGCGCCGTTCCTTTCGGCCCGCTGCGCCCGCGCGCCCCGATTCGGTGGGACGCTTCGAGACCGTACCGCCGCGGCCAGGATCGGTTTCCCCCCTTTCCCCCCTGCCAGCGTTGGCGCCCTTGCCGCCACCT
>DATEMX010000043.1:0-2393 GCA_035275365.1 Polyangiaceae bacterium
ATCGCTGTCCTCTTGCTGGGTCGAGCGGAGGGGAGGGCCGCGCTCCTCACGGTCTCGAGCTCCTTGGCCGTCTCCGTCTTGCGCTCGGCCGTGATGAGCTCCGCCACCCACGCCGTGCGACGGGGGCTCTTCGCCAGGTTAGGCACCGCACTCTCGCGGTGTCCCGCCGTCTTGGCCCACGAACTCACCGTCAACCAAATCGACACCGAGATCGCGCGCGGTGTGCCGTGGATCGAGTTGCTCGTGGCGTCGGCGCTTCCTTCGCTGATCGGCAACGTTCTCGCGCTGCCTCTCATTGCCTATGGCGCTTGGCGGTACGTGGGCGCTGGGTTGACCCTCGTCGGCGGCGCTGCACTCACCGTCGCGGTCGTCATTGGGATCATGGTTGCGCGTTCGGCGTCGGGGATCGCCGAACGCGCATGGGCGAGCTACCAGATTCCAGCGCGCCTCGTCGAAGCCGGACTTCGCGGGCGGACCGAGCTTCAAGCGCACGGATTGGGGGACCGACAGCGGACGCTCCTCATGGAGGCTGTCGACCGCTGGTCGGTCCTCGAGCGCTATGGCTATCTGCTGCGCGCGGTGACGGGATGGATCGTTCCCATTCTGGTCGTCTTGGTCCTGGCGCTTACGGCGCCGTTGGCGGGGTTCACTCTCGACGAGCTGGTCGAACTCTCCGCGCAAGGCTCGAGACAGATCGTCTTTGCCGGTCTTCTCGGCGCGACTGCGATCCCGGTTCTGTGGGGATTGTCGCGTGGCTTCGCGGACGTGAGCGCCGCGCTTCCCTATTGGCGCGCGCTCCAAAGTTTCGAGCGAGAAGCACTCGCGGGCGAGCCTACGCGTTCGGGACCGTTCTTGGCCAAGCGCATCGAGCTGAACGACGTCTCCTTCTCGTATGCGGCGCCGGGCGAGGCGGGACGGTCTGGGCAGCGGGACGTCGTTTCGAGCGCCAACTTGGTGTGGAGCGAGGGCGAGTCGCTTGCGATGGTGGGACCGAACGGAAGCGGCAAGACGACGCTGGCGTTGCTTCTGCTCGGTCTCACCAAGCCCGACGCTGGTGTCGTGCGAGCGACGGACGAATCCGGCGCGGTCGTCGAGCATGCCGTCGCGGGAGCGATCAGTTACCTTGCTCAACGCAACTACTTCGACGAGCTGGAAACGGTTCGCAAGGCGATCGACTTCGTCGCTCCCGGTGCTTCGGACGCCGAGGCCGCCGCCCTGGTCCTCGCGCTGCAAGGCCCCGTTTACGATCCGAAAATACTCGAGAAGCCGGCGCGGGAGCTCTCGGCCGGCCAGTTGCGCGTCGTCGCGCTCGCGCGCGTCTTGCTACGGCGGAGTCCCCTCACGATTTTGGACGAACCCGAAGCCAACCTCGACGTCAACGCGCGAAGCCGGCTGCTCGACGTTCTCAAGGGCGAGATTGGTCGTCGGCACTTTCTCATCATCACGCACGACGACGCTTTTTCGGCTCTCGCCGATAGGGTTGTTTCGCTGGTCGATGGACAGCTCGTCGAACGTGGGCGAGATGTCGATGCAACGGGCAATGATCGTCGTCGCGTGGTTCAGCCGTAGCCGAAGCGCCGATTCAACCAGCCGGCGATGCGGTCGAAGCGCCGGACGTCGCGGGCGCTAAGCCCCCGTCGCCAAGCATCATCGAGCTCGAGGGCCTGCTCGGCGACGCGATGGCGCATCAGATTGCCGCCGACGAAGTGAGCGTTGTCCTTCGCGAGCATTGGGGAGAAGGTGCAGGATTCCTCGCCGAGGAGGTGCACGATGCGGTCGAGCTCTCTTTGCGGATGGCTGCAGAGGTCTTCGTACTTCACCAAGATGCGCCTGTCGGCGGGAATGGTTCGCAAGAGCAAATGGGTTCGTACGTTCACGCGGAGCCATGCGAATGCCGCGCGCTCCACGGAAAGTCCCAAGCGACGAACCGTGGACCAAGTGATGGCGCGGCCGTCGCGGATGAGCCAGACGACGCGTACGGACTCTGGATCGCTCACGTACAGGGTCTTGAGACGAAGGGGATCCTTCGAGGCATCGACCACGACGCGCTTGCGCGAGACTTGTCGGATGGCGCGAAAAAGCAGGCCGTTGCGCCGAGCAGCGTGGGCGTTCCAAGATACGGGGGGAATCACCATGCCCGCGAGCTCGAGCCAAGAACGGTTCGCCACCATGAGGAGCGACTGCACGGCGACATTCAGCAGCGGCGTCATGGGCGTCGTGCCGATCGTTTGAACGTATGCGTTTTCGAAGCTCGGGTCGAACGGCTCGCCGGACAGCGCGGCGAATGCGCGGGCGACGTCGTTCCAGAAAAGACACGACACGATGGCGGTACCGCAGGTGCATGGTTCGCGCTCGCCGAGAACCGCATACCGAGAGAGCCATTCAGGTTGGCT
>DATEMX010000044.1:0-5848 GCA_035275365.1 Polyangiaceae bacterium
CGTTCCCACGCCCCCCGCTCCGTTGTCCCCCCCCGCCGTTCCTGCTCCGCCCCCGCCTCCGGACATCCGCCTTCAGCGATAGTCCTCTCCCTTCCCGACTGGAACATGCTCGACCGGACGCGACTCCTCTCGGCCCTTCTCTTTTTGCCCATCGTCGCCTGCGTCGTCGCGTCGCCGGCGACGGCCCTCGCCGACGACGTCGCTGACGAAGCCGACCTCCAGTTCCAGATCGGCGCGGGGCGCTACCGCGATGGTGATTACCAGGGGGCGCTCGAGCACTTTCTTGCCAGCAACCGGCTCGTGCCGAACCGCAACGTGAGCTTCAACATCGGCCGCAGCTACGAGCAGCTGAAGCAATATCCCGCCGCATTTCGCTACTACTCGCAGGCGCTCGAGAACGAGAAGGACAAAGAGACGCGCGGCCGTGTCGAAGCCGCCCTCGAGAAGATCAAGCCCAACGTCGCCGTCTTGAGGATCGTCACCGATCCTCCCGGGGCTACCATCTACATCGATCGCCGTGATCTCGGGCCCCGCGGTGAGAGCCCGCGCTCGCTCGGCCTCGCGCCCGGAAAGTACAGAGTGCGCGTAGAGCTCCCGAACTACGAGCCCGCCGAGTCGGTCGAGATCGAGGCGCCCTTGGCTGGCGAGACGCTCGTGTCGCTCAAGCTCGAGCCCAAGCTCGAAGGCTCGAGCGGCAACCTCGTCGTCGGTGCCGACGAGCGAGGGGCGCTCATCGAGGTCGATGGCCGTCCGCGTGCGTTTACGCCGGCCATCGTCTCGCTCGGTGCGGGGCCGCACAAAATCAAGATCTCCCTCCGAGGATTTCGCGCCGTCGAGCAAGCGGTCGAGATCCGCCCGAACCAAGAGACGAAGCTCGACCTCGTGCTCACACAGGCCGAAGAGGTGAACGCGGCCTCTCGTGCGACGGAGACCGTCGAAGAAGCGCCGAGCTCCGTATCCATCGTGCGCGCCGAGGAGCTCCGGGGGATGAGTTACCCCACCGTGGCCGAAGCGCTCCGCGGCGTTCGAGGGGTCTACGTGTCGGACGATCGATCTTACGCCACCGTGGGTTTTCGCGGATTGGCGCGCCTCGGCGACTACGGCAACCGGGTTCTCGTTCTCCTCGATGGTCAGCCCACCAACGACAATTGGATCGGTTCATCATACGTTGGGGCCGACGCCCGCACCGACATGGAGGACATCGAACGCATCGAGGTCGTGCGCGGCCCGGGCTCTGTGCTCTACGGAACCAACGCGTTTTCGGGCGTGATCAACTTGGTGACCCGGGGCGTCGAGGCAAAGACGTCGGGCGAGGTCGGCGTCGGCGTCAGCGAATACGGCGCTGGTCGCGGCCGCGCCCGCGTGAACCTTCGTCTCGGCGACGACGCCAAGTTTTGGATGTCGGTGGCCGCTGCTCGTAGCGCCGGGCGCGACTTCTATTTCCCCGAATTCGCGAGCGCACCCGGTGGCGGCAACGTGCGCGATCTCGACGGCTTCAAGTCGGCCACCGTCAACGGCAGGTTGACGTTCAAATCGTTCACCGCAATGTGGCTCGTCAACTCGCGCAACAAGTTCGTGCCGAGCGCGGAGTTCGACACCATCGTCGGCGACGCGCGCTTGCAACAAGTCGACACGCGGGGCATGGTCGAGCTGCGCTTCGAGCCCAAGATCAGCGAACGCGTGCAGTGGTTGTCGCGCGTGCACGCCAATCTTTACGGCTTTCGCGGTCAATACCCGCGCACGGCGCAGGAGGGCGGGCTCGAGCGCGACACGTTCGACGGATCGTGGTTCGGCATCGAGCAGCGCGTCGTGTACGCCGCCGGGTCGAATCTTCGCCTCACCCTCGGCGGCGAAGCGCAATTTCATCAGCTCGTCCACCAAACGGCCGGCGACGAGAACGGCGGCTTCCTCGACGACGACCGGCCCTACCAGGTCCAGGCCGGTTACCTCTTGGCCGACGTTCCGTTGAGCAGCGCCGTTCGCGTGAGCGCCGGAACGCGCGTCGACCACTATTCCACCTTCGGATCGTCGAACAACCCCAGGCTCGCGCTCATCCTTCGGCCCTACGAGGCGGGCAATCTCAAGCTGATGGCAGGCAAGGCGTTCCGCGCGCCCAGCATCTACGAGCTCTTCTACAACGACGGTGGCTCCACCCAGCGAGCGAGCCCCGACCTCTCGCCGGAATCGATCTATTCGGGCGAGATCGAATTCTCTCATCGTTTCTCGCCCACCGTGTCGGGCGTCGTGGCCGGCTACGGCAACCTCGTGCGGGGCCTCATCGTGGGCCGCGGAGGATCGACGGCGGATCCCCTCCTTTACTACGCGAACTCCGAGGCGCCGGTAGGGACGGTCGGAGCGGAGGTCGAGCTTCGTCGCGAATGGCGGCAGGGTTGGATGGTGGGAGCGTCGTATTCGACCCAGCACTCTCGCTATCTGGCGGGCGCCTCGGTCGCCGATTTCTTCGGTGGCGACGGCAATCCTCGCTTCCGGCATGTCCCCAACGCCCCCGAGCACCTGGTCTCGGTCCGCGGCGCCGTTCCCATCCTCGCGCGCGCGTTGCTCGCGTCGACCCGCGTGTCGGTCGAAGGGCCGCGCTTCGACCGGCACGACGCGATCGTCGATAGCTCGCCGCAAGGCCAAACGGACCCGGCATTTCTTTGGGACGTCGTCCTCTCGGGCGAGGAACAGCGCTGGGGCCTTCGCTACTCGCTCGGCGTCTACAACGCTTTCGATTCGCGCTACCGGTCGCCGGTCAGCAACGAGTTTCGCCAAAAGACGATCGTCCAGAACGGGCGCACGTTCCTCGCGACGGCCAACGTCGTTTTTTGAGGCGCTCGGGTCGGGCAAGAGGGTGTTACATACGGCGGTCGAGCACGTGTCGAACCCCGGCAAGGGTTGAGACGATTCGTCTGGTTTCGAACGCCCGGGACGGCCGCGGGCTCAAGAACGTAATGACAACGTCAGTGCAATGTGTTAATTT
The DNA here is from genome assembly GCA_035275365.1 of Polyangiaceae bacterium. GTDB lineage: Bacteria > Myxococcota_A > Polyangia > Polyangiales > Polyangiaceae > DASWDH01. Next base: position 2,981 of record DATEMX010000044.1, read on the forward strand.
GGCTATGTTTTCGCATTGATGGAGCACGGCCATGTCGACGGCAAGCAAACGGCAAACACAGCGGCGCGAGACGTTGAATATTCGCATTCACGCCGAGCAACGCGGACTGATCGATCGCGCCGCCAAGGCGCGCGGCAAGAACCGGACGGACTTCATCCTCGATGCCGCGTGCCGTGCGGCCGAAGACGCGCTTCTGGACCGCGCGCTGATCGCCGTGAGCCCTAAAGCCTATGCCGAGTTCCTGGTGCGGCTCGATGCGCCCGCGAAGCCCAATGAGCGCCTGCGGCGCACCATGCGGGCGCCCGCGCCTTGGAAGCCTGGCTGATGCTGACGGCGCCGGAGGCGCTGGCTTCGCATCATGTTGTGGATGGGTTTTCCAGCGGCGAGCAGGTCCTCGACGACTGGCTCCGAAAGCGCGCACTGGCAAACCAGGCGAGCGGGGCGTCGCGGACCTTCGTCGTTTGCGAGGACGGCGTGGTCGTCGCCTACTACGCCTTGGCCTCAAGCGCCGTCAGAGCCACGACGGGCACGGGCCGGTTCAAGCGCAATATGCCCGATCCGATTCCGGTCGTCGTGCTCGGCCGGCTCGCCGTCGCAACCGCCCACCACGGGCAGGGGATCGGACGCGCTCTATTTCAGGATGCGGCGCGGCGAGTCGTGAACGCGGCGGGCGCGATCGGCATTCGGGGCATGATCGTACACGCGCTCTCCGCCGCCGCCGCCGGGTTCTACCGTGCGCTTGGGTTCGACCCGTCGCCCCTCGACCCGATGACGCTCATGGTGACTCTCGCCGACCTTCGAGCGGTTCTGGAGTAACCGCCGCTGAGTTCAAGCTTTGCGCCTTGTCCATTACCGTGGTAATGTGGGCGCATGTCGTTTGCGTCCTCGAAGCTGACAGCTCAAGGTCAGATCTCCGTCCCCGCTCGTGTCCGGCGCAAGCTCGGCCTTGCGCCGGGCTCCGTCCTCGAGTGGGAAGAGGATGGTGAACGCGTGGTGGTTCGCCGAGCAGGCGCGCATTCCTCCGAAGAAATCCACGCCGCACTCTTCCCAGAGGGCGCTCCTCGGAAATCCTTGGCGGAGCTGAAAGCGGGCCTGCGGCGAGCGGTGGCGAAGCGACATGCGCGCCGTTGACACCAACGTCGTCGTTCGCCTCCTCATTCGCGACGATCCTCGCCAGACCGCCCGCGCCGAGGCATTCGTCGCCAAGGGCGCCTGGGTTTCCAACATCCTCCTTGTGGAGGTGATTTGGGTGCTGGACTCAGTCTTCGAGCTGTCGCACAAGCAGCTCGCTACCGCTGTTGACATGCTGCTCAACCATCGCGACTTGGTGCTGCAAGATCCCGAGGTAGTCGCCGCTGCTTTGGCTCGATTCCGCCGTCGGCCCAAGCTTGGCTTCTCCGATTGCATGGTCCTTGAATCGGCCCGCAAGGCGGGACACGTGCCGCTCGCTACATTCGACAAAGAGCTGAGCAAGCTCGATGATGTTGAACGGCTCTGAGGCGCCGCCCGGGCGCTACTTCAGAAGCCAACCGAAGAGCATGCGCTTGGTCGTTTCGCGGCCGACTACCGCGATCGAATCGACCAGCGGAATCTCTTTGGGGCAGACCTCCACGCAGTTTTGGGCCTTGCCGCAGTCTTCGACGCCGCCGTCGCCCATGACCGCTTCGAGGCGCTCGTTCTTGTGCATCGCGCCCGAGGGGTGCGAGTTGAAGAGGCGAACGAGGCTCAAGGCGAACGGACCCACGAACTTCTCTTCGGGCCCGTATTGGGGGCACGCTTCGAGGCAACAGCCGCAGGTCATGCAGCGCGAGAGCGGATAGCGCTCTTCTTGCTTCTCGGGGCTCTCGCGCGGACCGGGGCCGAGCTCGTGCGTGCCGTCGAGGTGAATCCACGCCTTGATACGCTTCATGTCTTCGAACATGCGCTGCCGGTCGACGATGAGGTCGCGGATGACCGGAAACTTCGACATTGGCTCCAAGGTGATGGTCTCCCCGTTGGGAGCGATTTGGTCGATGAGCGCGCTGCACGATTGGCGGACCTTGCCGTTGATGACCATGGTGCACGAGCCGCACACCTCTTCGAGGCAAGCGCATTCCCACACGACGGGCGCCACCGTTTGCCCGGTGGTCGTCTTGGGCGCCTTCTGGACCTCCATGAGCGCGCTGATGACGTTCATGTGGGGCTGGTAGGGAACGGCAAATTCTTCCCACCGTTTGGTTTCGGGGCGGTCGCCGCCGTCTTGCCGGCGGACTCTCAATTTCACCAATCGCTCTGCCATGTCGTTCTCCAGAAATCGTTTTGCGAGGGCTGCCGAGCTTTTCGCTACGGCGTTGCCTCGGCCTTCTTGGCGACGGCGCTCGCCGCGCCGGCTTGTTCGTATTTGCGCTCGCGCGGCGTGACGAGGCTGATGTCGACCTCGTCGGTAACGTGCACCGATTTGCCCGCGCAGGTGTAGTCGAAGCTCTTGATGTATTCGACCGAGCCGACGGCTTTGTGGCGGGCCAAGGTGGTGCGCAAGAAGTTCTGATCGTCGCGCTTCGGGAATGCAGGCTTGAAATGCGCGCCGCGAGACTCGTCGCGGTTGCGAGCGCCCTGTGCGATGACGCGCGCGAGCAACAGCATGTTCTCGAGGTGGCGCACGAACTGAGCGCCCTGGTTCATGCGGCCCGAGGTGTCAGTGACGCGAACCCGCTTGGCGCGGTCGTCGAGCTCGTCGATCTTGGTGATGACCTTGTCCAAGGTCGAATTCTCGCGCTCGATGGTGCAGTCGCGCAGCATCGTATCGCCGAGCTCTTGGTGCAGCACGTAGGCGTTCTCGGCGTTCGCGAGGTCTTGGTTTTGCTTGAGAATGCGCTCGTAGTTGTCGCG
>DATEMX010000045.1:0-6553 GCA_035275365.1 Polyangiaceae bacterium
CTGCGGAGCTCTTTGCCTGTTTTTTTTTCGCCGTGACTGGAGTCAGCGCCGTCCACAGAGCGCCGAGCTTCAAAGCAACAGATGCCCTTGCGACGGTCTCCAGCGTTATGGAGGTGTAATTGGGATCAAGCAGACGATCGATCTGCTGACGGTTGGTGTGCATTGCCACCGCCAGCCGACTCTTGGTGATGCCCTGCGCTTCCATCTCCCGCCGTACACGCTCAGCCAAAATCTTTTTGAGCGTGAGCTTCTCCAGTTCAACCTGCTCGTCTGTTTCGACGAAAAGCGACTGCAGCGAAGAACCCAAGTGCTTGCTCATGATCCAATTTCCTTCTTCCTCTGCCGAGCCAACTCAATGTCCGCCTGCGGCGTCTTGCGAGTCTTCTTTTGGAACCCGTGGAGAAGTACCATTGCCGATCCCATGATGCAGAAGATCACTCGAAACTCATTCCGATCGTAGGAAGAAACGACCTCGTACATACCGCGCCCGAACGATCCCACAAGCGGGCGCCCGATCGGCCAGAGCCGCTGAACCGTCTGAACATCTGCCCCCACGTTCACACGTACGTCCTTCTTCAGACCCTTCAGCCATTCCCTCACAGGCTCGGCTCCACCGTCGGTCCGATAGAAGACGCATGAAAGTCGTAGGATCACGCCAATCTTGTACCATTTTTGGGACGTCGGCAACCGGAAAATCGACCGACATCAAACCCGCGTTCAGCCTGGTGCACCCAGCACGGTTGCGGGCGCTCCGTCTGCGATCGTCATGGGGACCGCCCGGACTCTCTCGGCGCAAAATCCGCGCTTCATGCCGCGGAAGACGACGGTTCGATGACGTTCTTTAATTTCTCTCTTTGCGCAGGCGCGAGCATCGGCGTGTTCTCGCCGAAACACGGTGGTGACAAACTAGGCCTAGCGTTTCGAGCATGCGTGTGCCCGAGCTCAGGGCCTACCTCAATCGGCATCGGACCGAGCTCGACGCCATGCTCGGCGTCGACGAATCGGCGGGCATTCTGCTGGCGCGGCGTCACTCGAAGATCATGGATGGGCTCCTTTCGTCGCTCTTTCCCGCGGCGCGCGCGACGCTGGAGCAGAGTCACCAGTGGTCGCCGGTGCTCTTGGCCGCTGTCGGCGGTTATGGTCGCGAGCTCTTGGGCGTGAAGAGCGATCTCGACGTTCGCTTGCTCACGACGGAGCCGCCCGAAAAGATCACGCCCATCGCCGAGGCGCTCTTTTATCCGCTTTGGGACGCCGGCGTCGCCATCGGGCATCAGGTGGTCAACGTCGAAATGGCGCTCGAGGGCGCGCGTGAAGACCTACCTGGCGCGACCGTCTTGCTCGACTGGCGCGTCATCGCCGGCGACGACTCCGCAGGCACAGAGCTCTTGAATCGCGCGTTCGCCGGCGTCTTCGGCGACGGCGCGGTCGCGCAGTTCATGTCGCGCCTGCAAAAGGAGGTCGACGAGCGGCATCAGCGGTTCGGGGGGTCGGTCTACCTCTTGGAACCCGACGTGAAAAACGGGGCCGGCGGGCTGCGCGATCTCGACATCGCGCTGTGGGCGGCTCGCGCGAGGTGGCGCGTCTCCGACCTTCCGAGCCTCGTGCGGATCGGCGTGCTCGTCTCGAGAGCTGCCGAAGAGATCGCGACGGCCTCCGATTTTCTCTGGAAAGTGCGCAACCACCTTCATCGCCGCGCCGGCCGCCGCAACGACCGGCTCACCTTCGACGAGCAAGAGGCCTTGGCGAAGACGCTCGGCTACCGCTCGCGCGTCGACGCCCACCCTGGCGCGTCCGACGAGAAGATCGAAGGGGCCATGGTCGAGGCCTTGATGTCGGACTACTACCGGCACGCGCGCGTCATCACCCGCGCGCGCGAGGACATCCTCGAGCGGGCAACGCCCCACGTCGGCCATCGAAAGCCTCGCGAAATCGATCTGGGGCACGGCTTGCGATCGTTCGAGGGCCAAATCTCGGTGTCCGACGCGCAAGAGCTGTGGTCCGATCCCGCGCTGGCGCTGCGCCTCTACGCGACGGCGGTCTCCAAAAATACCCGCGTGTTGCCGTTCGCCCGAGCGGCGGTGACGCGCGCTGCCTCCGATCCCGCCTTCGGCGAGGCGCTGCGCGCGTCGGAAGAGGCTGCGTCACTCTTCGTGGGCATGGTGTGCACCGCCAAGGAGACGCCGTTTCGCGGTGGTTCGATCTTGGCCGAGCTGCACGACGTGGGCCTTCTCACGGCGATGCTCCCCGAGTTCGTTCCCGTCGTAGGGCGCGTGCACCACGACCTCTACCACGTGTACACCGTCGACGTTCACTCCATCACCGCGGTAGATCGCCTGCGCGCGCTCGTCCGCGGCGATCTGGCCAAGGCGTTTCCGCTGGCCTGCCGCTTGGCGGCCGAGGTCACGCGCCCCGAGATCCTGTTTCTCGCGACGCTCTTGCACGACGTCGGCAAGGTCATCGGCGGCAAGGACCATTCGAGGCGAGGTGCCGAGATGGCGCGCCCCATCTTGCGGCGGCTCGGGCTCGCGCCCGATGACATCGAGGAGGGCTGCTACCTCATCCTCCAACACCTCGTCATGTACCATGCCGCCACGCGCCGCGACTTCAACGACCCCGCGACCATCGCGGAATTCTCCCGCGAGGTCCACGGGCGCGACGGATTGCGTGATCTCTATCTCTTGACGGTCGCCGATCTGTCGACGACGAGCCCCACGTCGATGACGGCGTGGAAGTCGAGCATGCTCGACAACCTCTACGTGGCGACCGACGAGCAGATGTCGGGTCTCGCCGCGTCCGACAGCGGCCGCGCGGCGCGCCTGCGGGCACAGGTGCGCGAGGCCTGGGGCTCCACCGAAGACGTGCTTTTCTTGGAGGAGTTTTTGGACACGATGCCCGAGCGCTATTTGCTCTCCAACTCCACGCGCGAAATCGCGGCGCACGCTCGCGTCGTGCTCCGCGGTGGATCGGCGAAGGTGAGCGCTGCCCTCGTGCCCTCGCGGCACCCCGACGTCGCCGAGCTCTGCGTGGTGGCGGGCGATCGCGCCGGCGGTGCCGGCCTCTGCGTGGTGGCCGGCGATCGGCCTGGCCTTTTGGCCGCGATCACCGCCGCTATCGCGGCGAGCCGGCTCGAGGTCCACGCCGCGCAGGTGCACACGCGGCGCCTGCCCGACGGCGGCGTGCAGGCGGTCGATCTCTTTTGGGTGCGGGATCGGGCCGACGGCATCGAAGGCGTCGAGCGCGCGCTGCCCAAGCTGTCGCGCGATTTGGAGGACCTGGTAAACGGCGTCGTTTCCCCGAAGGCGCTCGCCACGCCGCGAACCTCGCCGTGGAGCGAACGTCCCATGCCCATGGTGACGACCGAAATCTCCATCGATCATCGTGCCGCTTCGGGCCACACCGTGATCGAAGTGCTGACGCGCGATCAGCCGGGTCTTCTGTTCAAGCTCGCGCAGGCGCTCCACGAGCTCGGGCTCAGCATCGACATCGCCAAGATCAACACCGAGGGCAATCGTGTGGCCGACGTCTTCTACGTTACGGAAGCCACGGGCGAGAAGGTCGCCCCCGGTGCGAGAACGCAGTCCGTTCGTGAAGGTCTGCTGGCGGCACTCGAGCGCGGCGCGCCTCGCCGCGTCGACGCCGCTAGCTGAGACATCTCCCTCCTTTCGCGCGGCGCTCTCGACGAGGCGCTGGCGCTCTTCTGGGTTTGAGGTCATTTTGGCGCCCTGCAACCGAGAGCGGCGCTTCCCATCGACGACGTGCTGGCCGAGATCACCGAGCGAACCTCGGTGCACGGCGCGCTCGTGCTCCAGGCTCCACCCGGCGCGGGCAAGACGACCCGCGTGCCACAGGCGCTGCTCGACGCGGGGCTCGCCGGCGAAGGCAAGGTGCTCGTGCTCGAGCCACGCCGGCTGGCTGCGCGGCTCTCGGCGCGTCGCGTCGCCGAAGAGCGAGGCGAGCGGGTGGGGGAGACCGTGGGCTACGAGGTTCGGTTCGATCGCGCGGTTTCGGCAGCGACGCGAATCGAGTTCGTGACCGAGGGAATCCTCACGCGCAGGCTGGTCGGCGATTCGGATCTTCACGGCGTCGGCGTCGTGGTGCTCGACGAATTTCACGAGCGTCATTTGCAGGGAGACTTGGCGCTTGCGCTGCTCGCGCGCCTTCGCAAGACGACGCGGCCGGGGCTCCGCGTGGTGGTGATGTCGGCCACGCTCGACGCGCTCCCCGTGGCCGAATTCTTGGGAGCTCCGGTGGTGACGAGCCTCGGGCGGCAATACGAAGTCGCCGTTGCCCATGACGAAGGCGAAGGTGACCGGCCGCTCGAATCGCGCGTGGTTTCGGCCCTCAAAGATCTGCTCCGGCAGGGTGTTCGTGGCGACGTGCTCGTGTTTTTGCCAGGTGCGCTGGAGATTCGTCGCGCCATGGAGCGCGCTCTCCCCTGGGCGGGCGAATCGAACCTCTTGCTCGTTCCGCTGCACGGCGATCTTTCGCCCGACGCGCAAGACATCGCGCTTCGGCCTGCCGATCGGCAGAAAATCATCTTTTCGACCAACGTGGCGGAAACATCGGTCACCATCGAGGGTGTCGAAGCGGTCGTCGACTCGGGGTTGGCGCGCGTTGCCAAGTACGATCCGTGGACGGGTCGGCCCTCGCTCGAGGTCGCCAGGGTCTCGCGCGCCTCCGCGACGCAGCGGGCCGGGCGCGCGGGCCGCCTCGGGCCCGGCCGCGCCGTGAGGCTCTACACCAAGGGCGACTTCGAGGCGCGTCCGGCGCACGACACGCCGGAGATCTTGCGCGCCGACCTCGCGGAGACGGTGCTGACGCTCCGATCGGCCGGCGTGCTCGATGTCGCCGGCATGGGTTGGCTCGACGCCCCGGCCCGCGCCGCGATCGCCGCGGCGGAGGAGCTCTTGCTCCGCTTGGGCGCCGTCGATGCCGAGGGCCAACTGACACGGACGGGGCGGCAGATGCTCCGCTTTGGGCTGCACCCGCGGCTCGCCAAGATCGTCGTCGATGCGGCGGCGCGCGGCGCCGCGCGCGAAGGGGCCATCGTTGCCGCGATGCTCGCCGAAGGCCGCGATCTCTACAGCCGCTCGTGGGACCGAAGCCCGCCAGGGGCGCTCGGGGTCGACGAGGCGAGCGATCTTCTCGTGCGCCTCGCCGATTTCGACGACGTCACCGACGCTTCCCGCGGGGGGCTCGATCGATCGCGCGCACAGAAGCTCGGGCTCGACGCTCAAGTCGTGGGCGCCGTCGACCGTGCTTCGCGGCAATATCTGCGGCTTTCGGGCGGAGGCGATCGCGCGGGCGAAGGCGTCGACACGGGTGAAGCCGTTCGTCGCGCGGTCCTCGCTGCATTTCCTGATCGCGTGGCGCACCGGCGGTCCGCCCACGGCACCCGCCTCGGCGCGAGCCGCGAGCTCTTGCTGTCGACAGGGGGCACCGCCGTCCTCGCCGAGAGCAGCGTCGTTCGCACGGCGCCGTGGCTCGTGGCGGTGGAGGCGGGCGATCGCGGCGGCGAGGTCCGCCGCGGGTTTCCCCCCGAGAAGAAGCAGACGCGTGTGTGGCTCGCGAGCGCCATCGAGCCCGACTGGCTCATCGATCTCTACCCGGGGGCGGTAGAAGAAAAGATCGACGTGAGCTGGTCATCGGAGAAACAGCGGGTCGAAGCCGTGGAGCGGCTCACCTATGATCGTCTCGTGCTCGACGAACGCCCGGCGGGCAGCGCGGCCGATGAAGCCGCCGCTCTCCTGCTCGCGCAGAAAGCGCTCGGGGCGGGGGTGAGCGCGCTGGCGGGAGGGGACGCCTTCGAGGCGCTCTCGCAGAGGCTCGCCTTCGTCGCGCGCACGGCGCCCGATCTCGCCGAACGCTCAGCCCTCGCCGTGCTCGACCAAGCGACCCTCGCTGCGCTCGTGAAGTCTCGCCTCAAGGGCAAGCGCGCTCTCGCCGAAATCGACGACGGGGCTCTCATCGAGGAAGTTCGGCCCGCGATTGGGTACGAAAAGCTCGCGCGCCTCGACGAGCTTTGTCCGGAGCACATCACGCTCGGCGGCGGGCGCCGCGTGAAAGTGCACTACGAACGCGACAAGCCGCCGTGGATCGAGAGTCGCCTGCAAGACTTTTTCGGAAGCGCCCACACGCCGAAGATCCTGAGCGCGAGGGTGGCCCTCGTCGTCCATTTGCTCGCGCCGAACGGCCGCGACGTGCAAGTCACCAGCGATCTTTCAGGGTTTTGGGAGCGCACCTATCCAACCGTACGAAACGAGCTGATGCGGCGCTACCCGCGGCATTCGTGGCCCACCGATCCGCTCACGGCAGCTCCTTTACCATCCAAGCCCGCTCGAAGGCCGCGCTAACACTACTGCTGCGGATTTCTCGCGTGCCAGATCGATCGTCGGAGCGGGCATACGCCAACTCAAGGACTGACCGTGACGGAGTCCAGGAACTGGACGGAGTCCACGGAGACCTACGAAGCGAAGCGCAGTGCACAGGCAGATTTGGGGTGCTCTCGGCTCGAGCGGCGAGCGGTGGCGGCTCGTTCTGTCCGAAACTAGGT
>DATEMX010000046.1:0-9763 GCA_035275365.1 Polyangiaceae bacterium
CGACAACCCCGAGTTTCGCGCGCGCACGCTGGCCGAAGGGCGCGCGCTCGCTCGCATCGATCACCCCAACGTGGTTCGTCTCAACGCCGTGGTGGTCGAGCCGAAGGCGCTCTACCTCGTCATGCAGTTCATCGACGGGGAGCCACTCGACAAGCTCATCGAACGGCACGTGAGCGAGCGACGACCCCTCGCCGTCCTTGCCGCGCTCGCCATCTTTCGCATGATCTTGCAGGGCGTCGGCGCCGCGCACGCCGAAGGGCTCATTCATCGCGATCTCAAGCCGGCCAATATCCTCGTTCGGCGCCGCGACGGCGTGGCGAAAGTGACCGATTTCGGCATCGCCAAGGTCGAAGAGGAGGCCAAAGCGGGGCGCGGCGTCACCAAGGGCATCATCGGTTCGCTCGCCTACATGGCGCCGGAACAGGTCCGCGGACAGCGCGATCTCGACAAGCGCGTCGACATCTATGCGCTCGGCATCGTCCTCTTCGAGATGCTGATGGGGCGCGTACCCTTCGAAGCGCCGAGCGACTACGAACTGATGCGCATGCACACCGACGCGCCCATCCCCAAGGTGAGCGCGCTCCGGCCCGACGTGCCGCTTTCGCTCGAGCGTGTCATCGAGCGCGCCTGCGCGAAGGATCGGGAGCTTCGCTTCGCGACGTGCGACGATTTTTTCCAGGCCATCGAGGCGCAGAGCTCCCCGAAGACCGAACCCCTCGCCATTGCTCCGGTGGGCATCGGATCGGCGCCGCCTTGGTCGAGCACGCCCGAGGCCACGGTTCGAACGCAAATGGCGTCGCTTCCGTTGCCATCCATCGATGCGGCCGGACCTCTGCCCTTCTCGCCACCGGAGCCCGCACCCTTCGCACGCCAATCGGTTCCTGCGCCATATTTACCGCCCGAGCCCGCTCCCTTCGCGCGGCGTTCGGTACCTGCACCGATCGCACCGCCGGCCGCGTTCAACCCGGGCCCGAGCGATCACCCGATGCGCGCAACGACGGAGGGCGGGGCGTCGCTGCCCCCATACCCAGCGTCGCTGCCGCCGCGCCGGAAATCGGCGGCGCTCGTGTGGGTGGCCGCGGCAGGTGTCGCGGTTATCGGTGGCGGCGCCCTCTACGTGGGGTTGTCCGACGAAAGCACCCTGGCTGCCCGTGGTCCCCATGCTGCGCCCGACGCCGGCGAAAAAGCCGTCGACACTGGGCACGCCGTCGATGCCGGACGCGTCGTCGAAGCAGCGCCCCTCGCCAAAGCGTCGCCGCTCGCTTCGCTCGCCGGCAAGTGGAAGAGCTCGAGCCAGCGCGAATTCACGGCGGTCCTGACGGGCAAAGACGCGCTCGAGTTTCGCATCGATCAGGCGCTACAGCACCCGCGTCAAGGTTACGAAAACGGCGAGGTTCGCTTCAAGCTGACGGCGCTGCCCGCATCGACGAGCGAGTTCGCCGTAGAGGACTTCATTCGCCCCATCCCGCCCCCTGGCATCGAGTACGACGCCGAGTCGCGCTCGTCGTGCGTCGCCAAGTGGACCGGCATCAAGGGCCAAAAACTGCTCGCGCAGTTCGACGGCGCAAGCACGCTCACCGTCGATCTCGTTCAGATCCAAACGGCCGCGGGAAAATTCAAGCGTCAAGGAGCGCGCGTCACCGGGTGCACCGATCTCGAATCGTCCCCCGCAACCGCCATCGAGAGCAAGCTGACGCGCGCCGATTGAGCAGTACTAAACCCCGCCGGTAACGGTGACGGCGGTGGGCTTCGACGAGTTGACGACCGAGCACGTGACGCTGGTGCTGGCTGCCGTCGCTTGCGACTTGCCGCCGCCCGCGACGAGCGACGCGAGCGTCGTTTGTGCGGCTTGTTGGATCTCGGCGGCCCCCTTGGCGGCGACGGGTTGACCCCCCGGATCGCTGACGGCGGCCGTGAAGGCGTAGGCTTTGGCGACCTGGTTGGCCGGCGCCTGAATCTGGACCGCCACCTTGACTTTGAGCGACTTTCCCGCGCCGATGCCGAAGGCCAAGGGATGCTTGTTGAAGGCACCGCAAAATCCTGGCGTCCCCGCGCCCCCTTCGGGTCCGTAGGAAGCACGGACCCAGGTGGCGAGATCGACCGTGTATTCGTTCGCCTCTGGCCCCGTCGCGAACTTGATGCACGAATTCGAAGGAGCGTCGTAGCTCGATCCGGGCGGGCACTGCGCGCCTTTGCGGCATTGCGCGCCGTCCCACACCTCGTCGCGTCCACACGACTGCGGAAGAGGAACACAGGCCGCTTGTTGGCCCTCGACGACGAGCTTTTCGCCCGGTGGGCAGCCGAGTTTCTGATTTTGGCCGACCGAAACGCCCATGTTGCTCGCGACCTGGGTGGCCTGCTGAGGACTGAGGCAGTAGCCGGTGTCCTGATCGATCTCGAGGCCGGGCGGGCATTTGGTGGGCGCACACCCGCCGTTCTCGAAGTGCGCGCCTTTCCCGCAATACTGGTTGGCAGCCTCGGCCGTGAGACAAGCGCCGTTCAAAGCGATGCGGCCGGGCTGGCACATGCATTTTCGCTGCGCTGTCACGAACTCGGCGCCATCGGGACAGCTCGACCAGGTGCACTTGCCGTTGACCGTGAGAAAGCACGTGTTCGACGGACACCCGCTGGCGAGAAGAAGACAGAGCGCGCCGAAGAGACCTGCCGAGAGCCGTTGCATGGCCCCCTTCTAGCATTGTCGGGCGGCCTCCGCAGCGCGGCGGGCACCGAGGCGACGCTCCACGCGAGACGCCCACGGGCCGGGGCAGGTCGAGCGTGGTACATGAGGGAAACGTCATGATCCGCATTGCACGTGAATCCACCCCCGAATTCGACCGCGAGTGCGCCCGTTTGTTCGACCGTGGATCGCGTGACTTCGAAGCCGTGGAGGTGCCCGTGCGCGAAACGCTCGCCGAGGTGCGCGCCCACGGCGATTCGGCCGTTGCGCAGTTCGTCGAGCGCTTCGAGGCCCGCAAGCCGGGCACGCTGTTTCGCCGGGCCTACGACGGCGCAGGTGCCCTGTCGCGCCTCCCACGCGAGATCGCGAGCGCGCTCGAGGAAGCCACAGCGCGCATCACGCGCTACCACGAACACCAGGTCAGCCCGGGGTTTCGCTATGAAGAGGGCGGCGTACGCCTCGGCATGCGCGTGCGGCCGCTCACCAAGGTGGGTGTCTACGCCCCCGGCGGGAAGGCCCGCTACCCCTCGAGTGTCCTCATGGCCGCGATCCCCGCACGCGTCGCCGGCGTGCGCGAAATCATCCTCGCCACGCCCGATCCCAACGATCTCCTTTTGGCCGCGGCCCACCTCTCCGGCGTGACCGGTATCCTCGACGCGGGGGGCGCACAGGCCATCGGCGCGCTCGCCTATGGTACGCAAACGGTTCCCAAGGTGGACAAGATCGTCGGTCCCGGCAATCGATACGTCGCCTGCGCCAAGCGTCTCGTCTTCGGCGAGGTCGGCATCGACGGCATCGCGGGTCCCAGCGAAATCCTCGTCGTCTGCGACGACACCGCCAACCCCGCATGGGTCGCCGCCGATCTGTTGTCGCAGGCCGAACACGACGAAGCCGCCTACCCGTTGTGCATTGCGACCTCCGAGAGCCTCGCGACCCGTGTCGCCGCCGAAGTCGAGGCCCAGCTCGCCTTTCTCCCACGAAAGGAGATCGCGGCCGCGTCGGTCGTCGACAACGGAGCTGTCTTGGTCGTTCGGTCGCGCGAAGCGATGGCTCGACTCGCCGACGCGATCGGCGCCGAGCACCTCGCGCTGCACGTGGAGCGCCCCGAAGAGCTCTTCGATCGCATCGGAGCAGCCGGCGCCGCTTTCGTGGGCTCCAACACCCCCGAGGCCGCCGGCGACTACTTCGCCGGACCGTCGCACGTTCTACCGACGGGCGGCGCCGTTCGCTACGGATCGCCGCTCGGCGTCTACGACTTCGTCGCGCGCACTTCGTACATCCAATACGAAGCGAACGCGCTCCGGGCGCAGACCGACGCCATCGCGGCGCTGGCTCGCGCCGAGGGTCTCGAGGCGCACGCCCGAGCTACGGAGATACGGCGATAGTGCCAGGCGGCTTCCCGCTTGTATCAAGCTGTTGGTCGCTTAGAGCTGATACATTTTCAGCCACCGAATGAAAAAGGTTCATCGCCATCCACGGCCTCTCAGGAAAAGCGCGATCGACGTCGAGGTCGTCGCCGAATAGCTACACGCGCGATCGAAACGATTCGAGCGCGACGCGCAAGCGGAGATAGTCGGAGCGCTCGAACTCGACGCAATCGCCTTCGCCCCCGAGAAGGGGTAAGAGGCCATCGTCTTCGTCGGACGCCAAGGTGCCGATCTCGATGCCGTGCGCGCCCGCCGTCACCGAGAGACGCCGCTCGCGCCACGAGCCCAGCCTTCCCGCGTAGAGGTCGACGAGTCGCTCGTCGACGCGTGCTTGCCCGAGGGCGAGGCGTGTCCCGTATCCCCTGCCCCACAACCGGAGCTCCCCGTCTGCCGTGATCTCGAGCCGAATACCGCGCGCGTGCGGACCACCACGCCGCCGCCGACGTGACACGTGGATCGTGAGCAACGCCGGACACACGAGCCCGAGCACGAGCGCGACTTTGGCGCGCGCCCATCGCGAGCGGCTGAGCTCCTGTTGTTGCTCGTCCGGATCCGAAACATAGGAAGGGATGTGCGTCCCCACGGCCGCCCCCGTAAACACCGCGGCCGCAAGGCAGAGCACCCAGATGGCAAAAACGACCGCCTGACGGCGGGTCTCGCCGGGCACATCGAGCGTCGCCCGAATCGAGATGACCGGCTCGGCGCCTCGCGCGCCATCGCCGTCGGTCCCGCCACCGCCTTTCGGCCGCGGAGTCACTTCCTTTTACCCGTTTCTATTCGACGCGGAGGTAACTCTTGTCGATCAGCTTGAGCACGATGGTCGCGGTGTCGGCGTCGGTCGCGGGGCTGCGGTCGAGCACCGTGGCGAACTTGCCCGAGTTGTGAGCGAGTTGAAGCACGTCGAGCTCCTCCGGCGAGAGCTCGCGGAGCGCGGGGACGAGCGGCGAGTCGAGCATGAGACGGGCCGATAAGGCAGGCAACCGGTCGCGGATGGCGTTGAGCTCGTCGAGCTGACGCAAACTCTCCATCAAGATCTCCTGGACGGTGACCTCGACCGGCTTGTCGAACTGCTTGGTCTCCGCGGGATCGAAATCGAAGAGACCCTTTTGCCAAGTGAGCATCCGAAAGATGCACTTGATCGGCGCAAGCTCGGCCAGATCGTTGATGGTCGAGTAATAGATGACACCCTTTTGCAAGTAGATGCGACCTACGTCTTCTTCGGTGCGAATCACGAGGACTCCGCTCTTCTTCGAGGTCGAAAAGAGCTGCAACAGATCGGGGAGCGGGACTTCGTCGATGGCGCCGCTCATCGTGCGCGGCGAGGAGGTTCGGCGCTGGGCAGCAACCACCTCGAGGTTCGGGCGGCCGCCGTCGGCTCCGCCTTCCATCGCAATGACCTTGAGAATGCTCGTGCCGATGAGGACGCGATCGCCCTCCTTCAACTGCGTTCGCTTGATCTTCTCGCCGTTGACGAAGGTCCCGTTGGTCGAACCCAAATCCTCGATGATGATGGCGTCGTTCTCGTAGGCGATGCGAGCGTGCTTGCGCGACACCATCTCTTCGACCAGCACCATGTCGAGATCGCTCGACCGGCCCACGACGATCTCCTTGTTGGGAACCATCGGGAACTCGCCCCCTTGGTATTTTCCCGAGATGAATCGCAGGGCCAGCGGCCGACGAGAGCCCGATGGCTGCGGAGCAGACTTGGTCGCGGAATCGATCATGAGGGATGGTGATAGCCGACGACGCCGCGCGAAGACGCGGCACACCCGACTCTCGAAAGTGTAGACTCATCGCAAACATAGGGTCAAGGGAACGTCCCTTGTGTCGATGGGGGTCCCCGGGCGCGGCCTGGATCACCTCGACGGCCTTGCCCGCTTTTGGCCTCGCACCTACTCTTAACTACCTCCTTCCTTGCACGATCCACCCCTTTCCTTACCCACCACTTTCGGCGAAGGAACCCTCCCCTTTTGCGAAGGAGATACGCCTCCTCCCAACGACGGATAGGGACCACACGCTCGGTTCGCCGGGCAGAACCTCGGGAAGGCCTGCTAGCTTCTCGAAGTATGACGCCAACGCTCGGCGATCCCTTCGGGACCCACCGCGTTGTCGAGCCTGCCGGCGCCTTACCCCAACCCGCTTGGCGCCTCGACAACGACCCTTCGCATCGTTTCGAGACCGAGATTCACGTGGCCGTCGCCACCCTCAACGTCGACGCCGCCAGTTTCCGGCAGATGGAAGCCGTCGCGGGGACCGACGATGGCGCGCTCGCCCAAATCGTGCGCGACACGGTCCGCGCCCGAGGCAAGCAGCACAACCCCGTTACGGGCTCGGGAGGCATGCTCCTCGGCCGCGTGGCGTGGATCGGGACCCACGCGCAAGAGCGCGGGTTTTCCTTGGGCGATCGCGTCGCCACGCTGGCTTCGCTGTCGCTCACGCCGCTCACTCTCTCTTCGCTGGGGCCCATTCGGCGGGAGAGCGGCCAGATCGACGTCGAAGGCACGGCGATCGTCTTCGCCTCGGCCCCTCTCGTCAAAATGCCGGCCGATCTCCCCGATCGACTCGCGCTCGCCGTCTGCGACGTCGCGGGCGCCGCACCGCAAATCGCGCGGCGCGCTCGCGCGGGAGGCTCCGTGGTCGTCCTCGGAGCAGGCGGGAAATCGGGCCTACTGTGCTGCGTCGAAGCGCGCAGGCGCACCGGGGCGGGAGGTCTCGTCGTCGGCGTCGAAAGTCACGAGCCGTTCGCCAGGGACCTCGAAGCCCTCGGCGTTTGCGACGAGGTGATCCGCGCCGACGCGCGCGATCCCATGGGCGTGCGCTGGGCCGTCCTCAAAGCCACGCGTGGCAGCGAAGCCGATCTGGTGGTCTCCTGCGTCAACGTCGAAGGCGTCGAGGCTTCGGCGATCTTGATCACGCGGCCTCGAGGCCAAATCGTGTTCTTCGCGATGAGCACCAGCTTCACGCGAGCGGCGCTGGGGGCCGAGGGCATCGGCAAGGACATCGATATGTACATCGGCAACGGGTACGCCGAGGGACACGCCGAGCATACGCTCGAGCTCGTCCGCGGGAGCGCGTCGCTCCGCCGCCTTCTCGAAGCGCGCTATGCCTAACGCTGCACGAATCCGGTCGCCGCCAAGCCACCAAAGCGCCAAGGGTTTTGTGGGTTGTCGCTGTGGACCACCACTACCCCCATTCTTTGGCGGCTTTGGCGGCTTGGCGGCGACTGTGATCACTTCCACAACCCCACAGCCCATCGCAGCCAAAGTAATGAAAAGTGCTGCTCTAGGTTCCAGCGAACGGCGTAAGGCGCTCGACGATCACGCCTCCGTCGCTGTCGATCGCCGGAGGCACGATGGGGGCGTCGGAGGTCGGCAGGACGATAGTGAACGTCGTGCCAGCGCCTTCGTGGGTGTTCACTTCGATGGTGCCGCCCGCCGACGCGACGAGCCGCTGACTGATCGCCAATCCGAGGCCCGTTCCCTGGTTTTTCGTGGTGTAGAAGGGCACAAATAGGTTTTTCAGGACCTTCTGCGAGATGCCGGGACCGCTATCGGTCACGCGAAGCTCCACCCAGCTTGCCGACGACGAGCGCGCCGCGGCGCGCTCGCGCGTACCCACCACGACTTTGCCTCGCCCGTTCATGGCTTGCATCGCGTTGCGGACCAGGTTCATGAGCACCTGGCGAAGCTGCTCGGCGTCGATGCGCACGCGAGGGAGCTCGTCGGCGAGGTCGAGCTCGAGATCGACCTCGTCATCGCGATCGGACGAGAGAATTTGTACGGTGCGCCGAACCACACCGTTGACGTCGACGGGGGCGGGGTTGCCGTGCGTGGGCCTTGCGTAGTCGAGCACCGAACCCACGACGCGGTCGAGCCGGTCGACCTCCTCGAGGATGATGCCCAAAAACTCTCGCGACGAAGGGTCGAGATCGGCCACTCCTGGGCTCGGTTCCGCCAGGAGTTGGGCCGCCCCCTTGATGGCACCCAGCGGATTTTTCACTTCGTGTGCGAGGCGCGCCGCCATCTGCCCGATCGCAGCGAGGCGATCGCGCTCCTGCATCCTTTGATAGACAAGGGAATTTTGAATGACGACACCGATCTGCGCGCTCAAGCTCTCGAGCAGCGTCACTTCTTCGTGCGAGTACGCATCCCGCACGCGATCGTCGGCCACGACGAGCAGGCCCGCGAGCTCGCCCGACTCCGCCCGAATGCCGACGACGATCCCCTCACGGAGGGGCCCCAGCACGGCGGCCGACGAGAGGACGGCCTGGGCGACCGACGCTTCGGCCTGCTCCCCCGCCGCGCGGCGCTCGCTTACTTCGCGCGCGATTTCTTCGAGGATCACCGGCCCCTTGCCGGCTTGGTCGAGCAGCGGGCGTGCAGTGGCGAGCTCGATGCGCGCGGGAACTTCGGCGCCGAGACCGGCCGCCAGATCGAAAGCGGTGCCCGTCTTGTCGAGCAAATAGAGGGCGGCCGAGGTCGCGTGCCGCGATTTCTCGAGGGCCGTCAGGACGACCTGATGGAGCTCGTCGGTCTCCAAGACGTGAACGAGCTTGCGGCGTGCCTCGCCGATGGCGTTCTCGAGGTCGAGTCGCTCGCGAAAAAAAATGCTGTGGATCCGTTTTTCGACCCACAACCGGAGCGGTTCGAACAACACCAGGATGACGATGGCCGACAAGATGGCGTTCAAATAGATGGTGTTGAATCGACCGAGGTACGTCACGAAGACGTAAAAAATTCCGGCGAGTAGGAATGCGAGCGCCGTCGACACCATCAAGCGGCCGACCATCTCGTAGAGGTCGAGCAAGCGTTCGCGCCGCAACGATTCTGCGAGGAGGAACAGAAACACGATGGAAAGAACGGCGCCCACCGGCGGCAGCTCGGCGCCGATGAACCAGAGGAAATCGGCCAAGCTGAAGGTCGCGGCCAGCGCACCGATGACCACGAGGAAGCTCACGCGGCGCTTGGTGGCGCGCGAGCAGCTCTTTTGACCACGAACGGCGAGCGAAAAGAGGCCCGCGGCAAGCAAGCCGAAGGCGTAGACGAAGATGGCGACCCTCACGATGGGCGCGCTGTGCTTCGGCGAAACGGCGAGCGCGACCATGGGGACCGCGAGCACGCCGGCAAACCGCAGAAGCATCGAGTTGCCGGGACCGCGACGAGGCACGATGGCTTCGAAAAAATGGAGCGTGAACTGCGGCAGCAGGATGGCGAGCACCGCGGTGACGCGCGCCCAGATGCTCGCTTGAAAGAGCCCGTAGAGCGACTGCGCTAGGTACCAGAGCCCCATGTCCGTGGCGACGCCGGCGAAGATGAGGTGAACGTGCCTGCGGCGGCCGCGGAGGAGGATCGAGGCAGCGATAGCGAGGGCCAGGGCCCCGCAGAGCAGAAGCGTGCGGTTTCGCAGGTCCAAGACGAAGCCAGCGTACTCTCTTTTCGAGCCCGAGGCTCAGCCTTCAGGCGTCCTCTAACGCTACTGCGGGAGATTTCTCGCTACCAGATCGATCGTCGGAGCCTCCATTACCCAAACGAAACCTGACCTGACAGGCACATTTTTCGCTGCGGCGAAGCAAGGCTTTTGGGGCTTTCGCGGCCAGTCTTGCTTGAACGACGTAGGTCCGACGGCCGCGCCGTATCTTACGTTGGCTTAGCGTCATTTT
>DATEMX010000047.1:0-2167 GCA_035275365.1 Polyangiaceae bacterium
GACTCGACGCACCGCACCGTCCTCAGTGTGCAATCCTCGCTCGTCATGCATCCGATCGAGAGCTTCGGGAGCGAGGCGCAGAAGGCGAAGTATCTGCCCAAGCTCGCCACCGGCGAATGGCTCGGATGCTTCGGTCTGACCGAGCCCGGAAGCGGGTCCGATCCGGCAAGCCTGCAAACAAGTGCGAAATCGGTGAGTGGTGGCTACGCGCTCTCCGGGACCAAGAGCTGGATCTCGCATTCGCCCGCGGCCGATTTGTTCATCGTCTGGGCCAAGACCGACGACGGCGCCATTCGCGGTTTCATACTGGAGCGCGGCACGAAGGGGCTCACCACGCCGAAGATCGAAGGCAAGCTGTCGATGCGCGCCTGCACCACGGGACAGATCGTCATGGACGACGTTTTCACGCCTGAGGAAAATCTGCTGCCAGGCGTCTCCGGCCTCAAGGGCGCGCTTAGCTGCCTGACCGAGGCGCGCTACGGCATCGCCTGGGGGGTGATGGGCGCCGCCGAAGATTGCTGGATGCGCTCGAGGGATTACGTGCTCAATCGCGACCAGTTCGGGCGGAAGCTCGCCGCCACCCAACTGATCCAATCGCGGCTCGCCGACATGCAAAGCGAGATCGCGCTCGGGCTTCAGGCCTCGCTCAGGGTCGGACGGCTCATGAGCGCGGGACGGGCCGGCCCCGAGATGGTGTCGCTCATCAAGCGCAACAATTGCGCCAAAGCGCTCGAGATCGCGCGCGCGGCGAGAGACATGCACGGGGCGAACGGCATCTCCGACGCGTTCCACGTCTTCCGCCACATGGTCAATCTCGAAAGCGTCAAGACCTATGAGGGGACGCACGACATTCACGGCTTGATCCTGGGACGGGCGCAAACCGGAATCGCGGCCTTCGGCGAATGACCTCCGGCAATGCGATGGCGGCCGCGCCTACTCGTCGCGCGGGGCGAGGGTGTCTTCGGGTACCGGCTCGCGGCGGGAGCCTTGATGCGCGCAGCGGTCGATCTTCATCTGCCCGTCGCGTCCGCCCTGCTCGACCTCGATGCAGCCATCGCCTTCGACCGCCGACCAGCGCGGCGACGCCTGCCAGCCAAGCGCGGCCGTCTGCGGGTCGGCGTAACCTTGCGCGGAACTTTGGTATGGGGCCGGAGGCGGCGGGGGCGACCCGTAAGGCGCGCCGAGGGGAGGCGGAGGGGCATAATTCGAGCCGTAGCCGTTTGGCGGCGCGAGCGGCGCTCGCGTGACCGGCGCGGGGCGCTCATAGGCCAGCGAATTCGTCGACGAGGCATTCACGGTTGAGCGCGGCTCGTCCGTGCACGCGGCGAGCGCGCCCGCGACGAAAGCCATGACCGTGACGGTGGAAAGCTTCCGCAAAGTGCCAAATCCCCCGGGATTTCTGCCCCAAGCCAGCAAGTCTAAGCCTCAAGGGGTTACCGAAAGGTCACGAACGGGGCGAGCGGATAGCGGCATTCGCATCGTGAGCGGCGGGGGCGAAGGACCAGAGGCTGAGACCGCCGCCAGACACCGCCGCCCGCCGTCCAGGCTCGGCCGCGCTACTCGAGCGGGGGGAGGGCGCCTGCCGTCTTCGCGGCGCGGACGATCTGGAGGAACTCCGACCTGTAACCGTAAGGGTCGTCGCCGCGCGCCGACGTCGCCGCCTTCAGCACATCGTCGAGGCCGAAGGTGCCGGTGTAACGACCGCCGCGGAGGAGCTCGCCGAAGGCGGCGACGCTCGCGGCGAAGCGCGCATCAACCGGCGCATCCTCAAAGCGGGCGACTTCCACTGCGCGATCGACAGGTGTTTCGATGAGCTTGCTCACGTCGGAATCGGGCAGCTTGTAGCGGATCTTGACGTACGCATATTCGTCGCTTGCGGCCTGCTTGGCGCTCGTGCCGGCCGCCCCTTGCGGCGCGTAGCGAAGATCGCCGACGACGCTCGGGGCGCCAACGGGCACGATCTCGTAGAGCGCTGTCACCGACTGCCCCGACCCGACCTCGCCGGCATCGACCTTGTCGTTGTTGAAGTCGTCGCGATCGAGGAGGCGGGTCTCGTAACCGATCAGCCTGTATTCGGAGACAGCCGCCGGGTTGAACTCGACCTGGATCTTCACGTCCTTGGCGATCGGGAACAGCGACGAGCTCGCTTCTTCCACGAGCACTTTCC
>DATEMX010000048.1:0-16127 GCA_035275365.1 Polyangiaceae bacterium
TCGCCAGCGAACCCGTACGAACATTGCTCGATCGCCTGCAGACGGTCGATCAACGCGGCTTCTACACGCATAAAATCCTCGAAGAGATAGGTGTCTCGCGCGCATACGCCGCGCTCGCGATCCTGCGCGATGGTTTGGGCGACGAGCTCGATCCGGGGCGCGGCGAGCTCTTGTTCCAGGCGCTCTTGCGTGAGCTCGAGCGAACCGAGGGCAAGGTGAAAGAGCGCGTCCTCGGTCGACTCGAAGAGCTCGCCGCCGAGGTCGAAGGCGGCGCGATGTCGTTACCCTTCGCGTCGCTTACGGACGAAGGTATCGAGGAGGTGAGGCGCGCCGTGCGACTCTTGGCCGAGCGGCTTATGGGCGCGGCCCGCGTGAAGCACCGGCGAAAGAAGCGCGGCCCCATCGATCCCGGCAGGACGATGCGCCAGAGTTTGGTCACGGGCGGCCTTCCCTTTCGCCCGGTGCGCCGCAACCAGGTGCGCGACAAGCCGCGCCTCATGGTGCTCTGCGACGTCAGCGACTCGGTGCGACCCGCGTCGCGTTTCATGCTCGAGTTCGTCTACGCCGTGTCCGAGCTCTTCGAGCGTACGCGGAGCTTCGTCTTCGTCAGCGAGATGAGCGAAGCGACGCGCCTCTTCGACGAAGAGTCGGTGCCCGTCGCCGTCGCCAAGGCCAAGGCGCTCGTCGACGCGCGCGACAACTCGAGCTATGGTCGCGTCTTTCGGCAGTTCGAAGAGCGCTACCTCTCGGCGGTCGACCGCCGGACAACCGTCGTCATCTTGGGTGACGGACGCACCAACTACCAGCCCGATGGCGCCGATTCGCTCGCGCGAATCGAGGAGCGAGCCAAGTGCGTGCTCTGGCTTTGCCCCGAGCCGCGAGCGAGCTGGGGGAGCGGCGACAGCGCCATGCCGCGCTACGTCGAAAAGGTGACGCAGGTCCTGGAAGTGGCGTCGGCGAACGATCTCGAAGCGGCAGCCCGCGAGCTCTTGAAGAGGCGCTAACACTACTGCTGCGGATTTCTCGCTACCAGATCGATCGTCGGAGCGGGCATACGCCAACTCAAAGACTGACCGTGACGGAGTGCACGGAGACCTACGAAGCGAAGCGCAGTGCACAGGCAGATTTGGGGTGCTCTCGGCTCGAGCGGCGAGCGGTGGCGGCTCGTTCTGTCCGAACTAGGTGGTTCCGACAGCCTCGCCGTATTTTGCGTTTGGGCCTCAGCTATTTTGGACGATCGTGGTCTGCTCTGCCAAAGTCTGCAGCAGTAGTACTAATCGCTCACGGCCCGACGAGCGGATATCGTCTTGCCGTCTTTTGGCTACTTCACGCTATGCTTCGCAGCCATGTCCAAGGGCGACCTCCTAAAGCGGAAGATCGACGACATCAAGAAGGGCGGCAGCGCCAAGTATCACCAGAAGAACGCCGAGCAGAACAAGCTCTTCGCGCGTGAGCGGATCCGCCGCTTGTTCGACGAAGGCTCGTTCATCGAAGACGCGCTCTTCGCCAACTCGAAGGCGCTCGATCTGCCCTCCGACGGTGTCGTTACCGGTATAGGTGAGATCCTCGGCCGCGCTGTGGCGGTGATGGCCAACGATTCGACGGTCAAGGCCGGATCGTGGGGCCGACACACCGTCGAGAAGATCATCCGCATCCAAGAAACGGCCGAGAAGCTCTCGTGTCCGCTCTTCTATTTGGTCGACTCGGCCGGGGCTCGCATCACCGATCAAATCGAGATGTTCCCCGGTCGACGCGGAGCGGGGAGGATCTTCTACAACCAGGTCAGGCTCTCCGGCAGAGTGCCTCAGGTGTGCCTCTTGTTCGGGCCGTCTGCCGCGGGCGGAGCCTACATCCCGGCCTTTTGCGACGTCGTCGTCATGGTCGAAGGAAACGCCAGCATGTACCTCGGCTCGCCGCGCATGGCCGAGATGGTCATCGGCGAGAAGGTCACGCTCGAAGAAATGGGCGGAGCGAAAATGCACTGCGCGGTGTCGGGGTGCGGCGACGTGCTCGTGAAATCCGAAGACGAAGCCATCGCGTTCGCCAAGGCGTATCTCGCCTTCATGCCCGACACCTTCGAGAGCCCGCCCGCACCCGCACCGGGCCGTGCTCCCAAAGCCCAAGCGAAGCCGCTCGCCGATGTCATCCCGCCCGACGAAAACAAAGCCTTCGATATGATGGCGGTCATCGACGCCGTCGTCGACGAGGGCAGCTTTCTCGAGCTAAAAAAGCTCTTCGCGCGAGAAATCATCACCGGGTTCGCTCGCATCGAGGGCCGCGCCGTGGGCATCGTCGCCAACCAGCCGAAATGGCTCGGTGGTGTGCTCTTCGTCGACAGCGCCGACAAAGCGGCGCGTTTCATTTGGCTCTGCGACGCGTTCAATGTCCCGCTGCTCTATCTCGCCGATGTCCCTGGCTTCATGATCGGCACCAAGGTCGAGCGGCAAGGGATCATTCGAGCGGGCGCCAAGATGATCGCCGCCGTGAGCGAGGCCACGGTGCCCAAGCTTTCGGTCGTCGTTCGCAAGGCCTACGGCGCTGGGCTCTACGCCATGTGCGGCCCCGCCTTCGAGCCCGATGCGTGCATCGCCCTGCCCTCGGCGTCGATCGCCGTGATGGGCCCGCAAGCTGCCGTCAACGCCGTCTACTACAACAAGATCCAAGAGGTGCCCGAGGGGCCCGAGCGCGTGGCTTACGTGGAGAAGTTGCGCGATGAATACCGCGCCGACATCGACATCCACGCGTTGGGGAGCGAACTCATCGTCGACGCCATCGTTCCAGCCGACGAGCTCCGCAGCGAGATCGCACTTCGATTCGCCAAATACGCCCAGAAGCGCGAGGTGAGGCCTCCCAAGAAACACATGGTCTCGCCGGTTTGATGCGCCGCCTTCGCATGCGCGCCGTTCTTGGGGCACTGGGGCTCGCGGCCGTGTCGGCCTCGCGCCCCGCGGACGCCGGCAATGCGGTTGCCTTCGACGCGCGGTTCTTCGATCTCTTCGCTCACGACTCGAGCCATCGCCATCCGTTCGCCGACGCGTCGGGCAAGATCCCGCTCGTGGTCGAGCTCCCCATCGGCAGAGACGCCCGCGCGATGGGGTGGCAGCCGTTCGCACCGGGCCTTGGCGCGCTGCGGCTATACCCTTCGGATGTCCCCGCTTTTCAGGCGAAGTACCCCGGCGCCCGCGCGTCGATGTGGCCGGGGTTTCAGCCGGTGCTCGATCAATCGGCGCGGCTCAATCGCACCTCCGAATACCGAGCGGCGAGAGCCGGCGCGGCCGCGCCTCCCGCTGGGACGGGGCGAGGCGTCGTGATCGGGATCGTCGACAGTGGCATCGACGCGGCTCACGCCGACTTCCGTGACGCGTCCGGTTCTCGCGTGGCCTGGCTCCTCGACATGGCGCACGCACCGCTCGGCAAGCACGTCGAGCTCGAAGACCGCTTCGGGTGTAGCGATCCCATGCAGACCTCGTGCGCGGTGCTCGACCGGGCCGACATCGACGAAGCGATCGCGGCAGGCACCAACTACGCGCCGAGCGATCTCGTCGGACACGGCACGCACGTCGCATCCATCGCCGCGGGAAACGGCGGCGCCCTGGGGCGCTACCTCGGTACCGCGCCCGAGGCTACGCTGATCGTGGCGGCGGTGAGCCGCCGCGCCGTCGAAAGCATGACCGACGTCGACATCGCCAACGGAGCGCGGTTCATCTTCGATCGCGCCGACGAGATGGGGCTCCCTGCCGTCGTCAACATCAGCCTCGGCGGCGATTTCGGTCCCCACGACGGAACGACGCCGCTCGAGAAGGCCCTCGCGGCGATGGTCGGTCCCGAGCACCCGGGGCATTCGATCGTCGTGGCGGCCGGCAACAGCGGGGCGGTCTATCAAGCCGACCAACCCGATCAGATCTGGGGCATCCACACGCAAGCGCGCGTCGACCGAGAGGTCCCCGTTCGCGTGCCGCTCACCTCGCCCGGTAGCCGTGCCGGCAGCAGGCTCACCGGCGTGGCCTACGTTTGGGTCACCTACGGCGCGACCGACGACATCGCCATCGGGCTCGAGGGGTCGCAGGTCTCGATCGATCCCGTCGGCATCGGCAAGATGCGCACGACGTCGAGCGCCGATTCCAACCTGCAAGCCTGGGTCTACAACGGCGTGATCGCCGACGAGATCCCGCTCACCGCCGACACGCACGGCGCCATCGTCGTTTGGCGGGGGGTGTGGCCGGCCGACAACCCGATCACGCTTCGCATCGAGGGGCAGGGCTTCGTCGACGCGTGGGTACAGTCGGCGATCGACAAGCCCTCGGGCGGGACGCTGCTCTTCGAAGTGGCCAGCCGTCAGGGCACCATCGCCGTTCCGGCCACGCATCCCGATCTCATCGCGGTCGGGTGCACCGTCAACCGTACGGATTGGATCGATCGCACGATGACCGAGCACGACGTCGCCAAGGCGCACGCGTTCGGTCTCTCGCCCGTCGACAGCGCGTGCTACTTCAGCTCGGCAGGTCCCACCGCAACGGGGACGATGAAGCCCGAGCTGTCGGCTCCCGGTGCGATGGTGGTGGCTGCCATGTCGAAAGACACGGTGCCCGCGCCGGGGCACGACACCATTTTCACGGCGCCGCCCGGCGAGTGCAAGAGCGCGGCCGATTGCAAGGTCATCGACGAAACGCACGCGATGCTCTCCGGCTCGTCCATGTCGGCGCCGCAAGTCGCCGGCGCCGTGGCGCTCTTGCTCGAGAAAGACGGCGCTCTCACGCAGCGCGACATTCTGCTGCTCCTCGAGCAAGGCTCGCGGCGACCGACGGGAACGGTGCTCGCCGATTATCAACTAGGCGTAGGAGCGCTCGACGTCGTCGGCGCGATGGCCGCCTACGACGCGCGGACGACCGCCGTCGTGCGCGCCCCCGACGCGTTCGCCAGTTGGATGTCGTTGTCCGACAGCTACGCGAGGCCCGACGTGTCGTCGGCGGTGCTGGGGAACGTCATGATCCGCGCGAGCGACGGCGCCATCGCCGATGGTTTCGACCCGGCGATCGTCGCGCTCACCGTGGAAGGCGGCAGCGTTCGGAGGCCGCTCACGCGCATCGCGCCGGGGCTCTGGAGCTTCGAAGTAAGCGGCGCGCCTGGCGGTGGATCGCAGCCGATGCAGATCGACGTCACCGTCGACGGCACATCCATCGGGCAAGAAGGCTCGCGCCTCGCGGGCCGGCGCCGTCTGGCGGTCGGAGCCGACCGATGGATCGCGCTCGGAACGGCCCGTGCCTATGGCGGATGTGCCATGGCCGCCCGCCGATCGTCGTCTCCCGGGGGTGCCTCGGCAGTGCTCCTGGCGGCGCTCCTCAGGGTAGGCCTTTGGCGATCGTCAGCACGTAGGAATGCGGTTCGTATGGTGCGATGTCGGGATCGAAAGGATCGTCGAGCCTGAGGTCGCCCACGTTGACGGCGACGACCGCGACGCCGGCGAGGCCGTCCAAGTCGTCGAGGTTCTTGTCCGCGGACGTCGCTTTCTGCTGCGGCGTCACGAGCACGCGCGACGCTTCCGAGCCGTCGGGTCGAACGCGCACGAGCGCCCAACGAAACGGCACCGGCGCCTCCCATTCCATGCGAAAGGCGAGCCTGGCTCCCTTGGGCGCGCGAGCGAGATCGATCCACACGAACGACGATCCGCTCGGATCGATGGGTCGCTCGGGCGACAACCTCCGTGGGAGCGAATCGTAAGTGACCGACCAATCGAAGCGCACGCGACCGAACGTTCCCGCGAACGAACTCTCCGGAAAATGTACGCCGTCGTCGCGCTCACCCATGAACAGCCGACTCACGGCGAAGTCGATCCACAGGTCGCCGAGCGTGACCGGCGGGGTTCGAGCGGCGGCGACGCCGCCGAGCGCGTCGAAGAGGTCCGGTTCGTTTTCCCATCGCGTCGATCCGGCGGGCGAGCGTTGGCCCGCGATGATCGCGAGGGCAATGGGGACGCTCCCCGGCGCGCCTTGGCCGAGGGCCCGGTCGAAAAACCACGGCAACGCGACGGCCGCTGCGTCAGGCCCATCGCCACCGGGCGCGATGAGGCCGCGCTCGGGATGGGCTTGAAAGTCGTCGATCAACTCTGCTGTCGCGCTGCCGCACGGCGCGGCAAGCTCCGCGAGGTAGGCGGCGTTCGCCTCGCGCGCGTGCGGCTCGTCGCCTGCGTCGATGCCCCACCCTACGGCGCTGGCCAGTGTGCGCGCCACGAGATTGCGGCGTAGGCACCCGGGCGGCAGGTCGTCTCTCAAGAGGCCGAAGCTGCTCGCCCGATCGAGCGAAGCGGGCGCGGGCGCGTCGCGCCCCGTGCGCGCGAGAACGGCTGCGTTGCCGAGGGCACGCGCCGGCACGAGGTAAACGTCGAACGCCGGGGTCCCGCCGCGCTTTCCGTCGGGGAGTGGCCGGGGCGCTCCCACGGCTCCCGCCAAGGTGCCCGAGGCTCGTTCGAGATCGTCAAGCACCCCCAGCACGGCCAAGGGTGCGACGCGGGGCCCTGCGTGGACGCATACGGGCTGTCGAAACGAGCACACCGGGCGCCGCCCCGGCTCCTCGCGCGGTCGCTCGAGCTCGGTCGCCAACGCGGGTCCTGTAGGGAGATCGGGGTCCTTGGCATCCACGGGCGACTCGCCGAGCAGAAACGCGAGGGCGACCGCCGATCCAGCCAATAGTCGCCTCGAAGGGGCCATCATGACGAGCCAAGCGGGGAGTCTACTATGCTGGGCTCGGCGAGAGGTGCCGATCGATCGCCGAGCGAGTAACTGCCAAAAAGTGCTAATGGGTGGAGCTACGTTGTACTCTTCGAGCCCGAGGGATGGTTGATGGCGAGTGCGCCGTTCGACGTTTCGAAAGCGGTAACGTTTGACCTCTCCCGCGGTCAAATCCAAAAAGACGATCAGTCGCGCGTCCTCGTGCCTGCGAGCGCGCTCGTGGCGCTCTGCCAAGGCGCGGGGAGCGACGCTACCGCCGCTTTTGCGACGGCTATCGGCGAGTCCATGGGCCTCGCCATCGCCGCGCGCTTCGAGGGCGCAGGCAGCGACGTCAAGAACGCGCCGCTCGACGCCATCGTCGAGCACCTCGCCGGCGAGCTCGCGGTGACAGGGTTCGGCACGCTCTCGATCGAGCGTTGGGGACAGGCGCTCGTCGTCGTCGTCGACGGCGGGCTCTCGAGCGTCGAGGGCGATCGACTCTTGGCTCCGCTCTTGGCCGCGGCCGTAGCGCGTTCCGCGCACGTTGAGGCGCGCTGCGTGGCGCTTGGTCGCGATGGCGCGCGCGCGCGATTTTTGGTCACCGGTCAGCGAGGCGCCGACAAAGCCCGCGAGTGGCTAGGCTCGGGTGTGGGCTGGGGCGAGGTCTTGGTGCGTCTCCACGCTCCGGCAGGTAACGCATGAGTCGCAGCCGCCTTTCGAGTCTCCAAATGCTCCTCGATCGCGTACAAAAGCGTGCCGCCGAGCCGCGCGTAACGGCATCCGAGCCGGGCGCGGTGGCTGCTGCGCCGGTCGTGACAGTGGTCCCTATGTCTGCCGCTCCGGTACGGGCCTTCGTCGAGCCTCCTATTGCCGTGGTGCCTGCTGCCGTGGTGCCTGCGGTGCCGCTCGTCGACCCTGCTCCGGGCCCCGCAGCGGTGACGATGCCGGTCGAAGCGCCTGCTGCGGTCGAAGCGCCGGCTCTCGCTCCCGCTGTCGAAACGGCTGCCGCTGTCGAAACGCCAGCGCCGATTCCTTTCGTCGAAGCGCCAGATGCAACACTGGCGCTTCCGCCTGCTCCTGCGTCGCCCGACGAAATCCCGCACGCTGCTTCCATGCCGAACGCGCGGCCCCCGTTGCCGAGCGAGCCGCTGATGCTCGGCGAGAGCGACATAATGTCCGATTCGGTGGCGCCCGTGGGGGACGAGGCCGATGAGGGCCCGCCCTCCGCGCCGCGTCTTCGCGAAGACCTCGCCGTGCAGGCCGACGCCGACGACGAGTCGCGCGACGAAGAAGCGCCCATCAAGACGCCTCCGCCCGAATCCGGTCGCCAACAGGTTTCGCCGCCAGTTTTGGCGCTGGAGGAATCGTCCGATGGCGTCGACATCGACATCGAGGAGAGTACCCCGACGCCCGAACCTCCAGGCGCCGCCGCAACCGAAACCCCGCTCGCGTCGCAAGCCCCCGAGCCGGTCGTCGCGGAGCAGCAGGGAGCCGTTGCGCCGCTCGATCTCGTTCCGGAGTCGGACATGATTGCGCCACCCATCCAAGCTACGCTCGGGGGCGCGCCGGCCGACCCACCCGTTCAACTCAGCGTGCCGATCGAGCGCCCAACTGGCGTGCGCTCGATCGTCGTCGAGGCGCCCGAAGACGAGCCCCCGGTGATGGATCTTGTGGGTGCCATCGAAGCGGCCGTCGTCGCCGATTCCCAGACACCGGCACCGTCGCCGCCCGTGGCGCTGGCCGAGTCCGCGCCTGCGCCCGCACCGCCCGAAGTGGTCGCGCCGCTCGAAGTGGTCGCGCCGCCAGAGCCTCCGCCGCCTGCGCCCGAACCTCTAGTGCTCGAGTCGGAGCCGGCGCCCCCCCCGTCGCTGCTCGAATCGGTGGTGCCGGTCCCCGCTCACGCTCCACCCCCTGCACCCGTGCGCCTCATGGCCACGGCGGCCGCCGCGGGGGCGGCCGAAGCTCCTCCGCCGGTCGAAGTGTGGGCCTCGACCTTTGCGCCGGCGTTGCGCGGCGAGGTCGCTACCTTCGTCAAGAAGAATGCGACGTTTGCCCCCGAGACGTTCGGCGAAGCGCTCGAAGCAAGCCTAGCGCTCGGCGAACGCGCCCCGTAGCAAAATCAAGCTGGCTAGTTGCGCGCGAAGAGCCTAAGTCGCCGGTGATGGAGTTGCTGAATCCCGCGCAGCGTCTCGCCGTGGAGCACGACACGGGCCCGCTGCTGGTCCTGGCCGGTGCCGGTTCGGGCAAGACGCGCGTCGTCACGACGCGCATCGCGCGCCTGCTCGAGCGGGGGGTGCTGGCGCGTTCGATCTTGGCGATGACCTTCACCAACAAAGCCGCCGAAGAAATGCGCGAGCGCGTGCGCCGCATGGTGGGCGAGAAGCTCGCCAAGGAGCTACTCGTCTCCACGTTTCACAGCTTCGGCATGAAAGTGGTCGCGGCCGAAGCGCGCGCCCTGGGCCTCGGCAACGGACAGTTCACCATCTTCGATCAGGGCGACGCCGCCGGAGCCGTTCGAGAAATCCTGCGCGGCGTGCGAGGGGGCCGCAAATACGACATCTCCGCGATCCTGGCGCGCATCTCGCGTGCCAAGAACAACCTCTGGGAAGACGGCGATCTTTCCGTGCGCGAAGGCGACGACTACGACGAGATCACGCAGATCGTCTGGCCGAAGTACCGCGCGGCGCTACGCGGCTTCCATGCGTTCGACTTCGACGACTTGGTCTGCGAGCCGGTGCGACTCTGGCGGCGTCGCCCGGAGGCGCTCGAGAGGTGGCAAGAGCGCTTCCGCTACATCCTCGTCGACGAATACCAAGACACCAACCACGCGCAGCTCGAGCTCGTGCGCCTCTTGGCGCAGCAACATCAGAACATCGCCGTCGTCGGCGACGACGACCAGTCGATCTACGCGTGGCGCGGCGCCGACGTCGGTAACATCCTCGACTTCGAGACGCATTTTCCCGGAGCCAAGGTGGTCAAGCTCGAGCAGAATTATCGCTCGACGCCCGCGGTGCTCTCGGTGGCCAATTCGGTGCTCGCCAAGACCTCCGCGAAGCGTCACGCCAAGGTCCTGCAAGCCACGCGAAATGGCGGCGCCGTCACGAGCCTCGTCGTCGCGCAAGATCCCGACGTCGAGGCTACGTTCATCGCCGACGAGATCAAGCGTCTCTCCGAAGAGGGCCGAAAACTCCGCGAGATGGCCGTCCTCTACCGATCGAACCTGCAGAGCGAACCCATCGAATCGGCGCTGAAGGAGCGCGGCATCGCCGTGCGCATGCTCGGCGGGACGCAGTTCTACGAGCGCAAGGAGGTCAAAGATTTGCTGGCTTACCTGCGCGTCGTCCTGAACCCCAAGGACGAAATCGGCCTGCGCCGCGTGCTCAACTACCCCGCGCGGCAAATCGGCGAAGCCTCGCTCGATAAGTTGGAGAACTTCGCCAACACCGCGAAGAAGAGCCTCTTCGAAGCGATCGAGAACGCCGACATGATCGACGACCTCGGTGCCGCCACGCAGGCGGGATGTCGCGCGTTCGCTCAGGTGATCGAAAAGGCGACGTCGGCGCTCGACGCCGGCGCGCCGAGCGCCGACGTCGCTCGCGGTATTCTCTCGGCCATCTCGCTCCGCGAAGACATCGCCGAAGGGTCGACCTCGAACCAGCAGGCCACGCACCGCTGGGGCAACGTCGAGTCGCTGCTCAAGGTCCTCGAACGGCACGACGCCAAAGACAAAGGCCCGCGCCGCAAGGCTCTCGCCGACCTGCTGCGCTTTCTCACGTTGAGCTCCGACGGCGAAGACGAGCCCGAGGAGCGAGCGATCACCATGACCACGATGCACGGCGCCAAGGGGCTCGAATACGAGGTCGTGTTCATCGCGGGGCTCGAAGAAGGGCTCTTGCCGCACCAGCGCTCGCTCGAGGGCCGCGCCACCGACGTGGGTGGCAAGCTCGCCAACGACATCGAGGAAGAGCGACGGCTCTTCTATGTGTCGATCACCCGCGCGAAGGACAAGCTCTACCTGTGCCGCGCGAAGCAGCGCGGGTTCCGTGGCAAGGTCGTGCCGCGAACGCCGAGTCGCTTCCTCGCCGACATCGCCGACGATCTCTTGGAGAAGCGCGACATCGTTGCCTCCGCCCCCCCGGCGCTCACGCACACGGCCGCTCGCGGGGCTGCCCTGCTCGCGGCCCTCGGCAGTTGCGGGCCCCCCACGCGACGCTGAATTCGACGGCGCAGCGCTGGCTCTACATGCAGTCGCCGCCGCCCGCCGCGCTCGCGCACGCTGCCGGATCGCTCTCGGCGCGCGCGGCGTGGAGCAAACGGCACTGCAGCGTGTTGCCGGTCTTGGCGGTGGCCACGGCGTAGCCCGAGTCCTTGGGCCCGCCCAGCATGCCTTGGCACTCGGCGAGGCACTTTGCGTCGTCGTCGGCGTATTTCGCTCTGAAAGCTTCGCCGCACGCGTGCTTGAACAGGAGGCAATAGGAGGGGCAGTTGTCGCTGCCGCAGTGTCCGTCGCCGCCCGGCCCCGCGTGGGGGCAGTGCGCCACCGGCGCCGCGACCGAGTTGAACGAGTGGTACTTGCGGCACGTCACCGTGTCGAGCTTCTGATCGCCGGGTTCGCCCACCGGCAAGACCGCGCAGACGTCGGCGCACTGTTTGGCGGACTCGTAGACGGCTTGGGGTCCCTGGCACGTCGCCATGACGGCGCGGCAATAGTCCGGGCAGGTTGCCGCCATCGGCTTTTCGGAAACGCACCAGTCGGTGGGGTTGGCGATCTTGGAGTGCGGGCAATGGCCCGCGGGATCGTTGGCGGCCGAGCTCACGTGAACCAGACGGCACTGGAGCGTATCGCCGGCGTGGTCGGCGGCGACGTCGAACTTCTCGGTGTCGAGCAGCGCGCCGCACGCGGCCTCGCAATGGGCGGGCGTCGGCGAGACGGCCTCGCACGCTGCGGCGTACAGTCGGCAGTAGCTCGCGCAATTGGAGCCGCACGCCTTGTTGCCGCCGGGACCGGCGTTCGGGCAGTGAACGGAAGGCTCCATCGTCTCTTTGGCGAGTTTGGCTTGGGCCTCACGGCAGGCAACGGTGTTGCCGCCGGGCTCGAAGGGATCGCCCGGTGTGAGCAGCCGGCAAACCCCCAAGCAGTTCTCGCGCTTGCTGTACACGGCATTGGCCCCCGTGCAGTTGGCCATCACGTCGGTGCAGTATTCCTCGCACGCGGGGCTCGTCGTCACGAGCGGATCGTAGACGCGATCTTCGAGGCCCACGATCGATTGGCACCCCACGCCCCAGAGCGGCACGAGCAAAACGGCATACAGCGACATCGGTTTGCGCATCAAAATGATCCTCCGACGGCGGCGCCGAGCTCGCGAGGCCCTGCTATTGGCATGACGCGAACCACGCCGGTGCGGGGCTTCGAAGGAGCGGTCAAGAAGATGAACGCGCCCGTCGCGAGGATCACACCGCCCGCCGCGAAGGTGATGTTCGACGCGACGGCCGCGTGCGATGCTTCTTCGGCGAGGCTCGGTCCTTCGGGGTCTTCGCACTTCGTGCCGCGGGGGCAGTGCTTCTCCGCTTCCTTGTTGTTCGAGATGGCTTTGAGACCGAAGAACGCACCGAGTCCGAGCCCCACGACGCCGAGTGCGCCCAAGGTGATGCCAATCGTGCGCTGCAAGTTCGCCGGCGGAGGCCGGTCGGACGTCGAAAACGCGCTCGTGGTGGCGGGCGCCACACTACCAACGTCGGGGCTCGACGCCGGAGGCGTGGGCGCGGGCGTCGCGGCGGTCGGTTCGCCGGCGAGTTTGGCGAGCGGAGGAATGGAGACGGACACGGGCTGCCTGTCGATCGCCGTCTTCTGGGTCGCGGGCTGATAGCCGGGTGCGGCGGCCTCGACGACCTGCTCGCCCGGATCGACGGGAATGGCCACGCCCCAGAGTGCTTTGCCGATCATCTCTCCGTTGCGCTTCAGCGCAAAGCCTTCGATTGCCGCGTTTTCGCTGGCGACCTTGATCGTCAGCCGCACGAGCCGCGATTCGAGCCTTGCTGCGCGATCTTGTCCGATGCGCGCGCGCTCGGCTTGGCCGCTCGCGCGGGCCGCCGACGAAGCCTCACGGAACGTCGCCCACGCGCTGGCGGTGCGCCCGCTCTTCTCGTAACACTCGCCCAGGTAGAGCAGAGTGCCGACCGCGGGATCGATCCGTTGACTTTGCTCGAGCTTCTCGCAGGCCGGGCCGAACTCGCCCTCGATCATGAGGCGCTTTCCGTCGTCGAAGAGGGCTTCCGCGGCGGCCTTCTCGTCGGCGCTGGCTTGGGCCCACACGCTGCTGGACGAGGAAACGAGCAGAAACAACGCGAGTGAACTTCGCAGGCGGGCCTTCGCCCGAGAGATCGTGACGGTCACGCTGCGACCATACCTCAAAGGGAGCTCAGCAGGAACGTGTCAGCGGCGCCCGCCGAAGTCGGTGATCCCGTCAGGTTTCGACGGCTGACGCGGCGAGGGATCGTGCTTGGGAGCGGTGGCGGCTGAGGGCTTCGGCGCCACGCGCGGAACGCCGGGCAGGGGCTCAGTGGAGCGGGCGTCGGCGGGTCGCGTTTCAACAGTCTCGGCGGCGAGCTTGCCCACGGCGCTCGGCATCGCCGTTTCAGATGGATCCGACGTTGGGGACGGAAGCGGGGGAGCCTCGACTGGCAATGGCGGGGGCGTGACGACAACCGCTTTGGCCACGCTCTGGGACGAGGAGCCCGGGCCCTGCGCTCCGTCGTTCGATCCTCGGAGCCAGAGCCCCAGCGCACCAGCACTGATGAGAAGAAGCGCGGCGGCGATCGCAGCCTGACGGATTCGGCTCGGTGGGCGCGGCACGGCGTGGCTTCCGCGCTTCGACGAATGCGTCGCGTCCCACGAATTCAGGGTCGCCTCATGGGGCGTCTGCGCTGGGTCGGCGATGAGCGTGGGCGCGCCGGGCGGGACGTTCGCCGGCGTGTTGTGGAGGGGCGCGTTGTGACCCTCTTTCGCCATCGAAGGCGCCGAAATTTCGCGTGAAGTTCCGAGGACGCGATTGGCTCGTTGGGCATGCAGTATCGAACCAGGAGAGGCATAGGACGCGAGGGCGTTGGCGAGCTCGCCCACCGTTGCGTACCGATCGGCACGATCTTTGGCGAGGCACTTGACGAGCACGCGCTCGAGATCTGGCGGCACGTCGTTGCGGAATTCGGCGAGCGGCGGCGGCGGATCGTGCAGCAGCGACGCGCAGATTTGAGGGACCGAATCGCCGATGTGCGGCGGCCGGCCCGCGAGCGCCTCGTAGAGGATGACGCCGAGCGCCCAGATGTCTGCGCGCGTGTCGACATCCCGCGCCGAGCGCATTTGCTCGGGCGACATGTAGAGCGGCGACCCCATGACCGTGGAAGTGCCGGTGAGCGAAGGATCGCTCGACGATCCCGGGACCACCGACTTCGAAATGCCGAAATCGAGCACCTTGGTGACACGGGTACCGTCCGAGCGCTGCGTCAAAAAAAGATTCGCGGGCTTCAGATCACGATGCACGATGCCGACCGCGTGGGCCTCGGCCACCGCTTCGCAGGTCTGTACGAGGTACTCGACGGCCTCGCTGACCGGGAGCATCCCGCGGCGCTCGACCTCGTCGGCGAAGTCATTGCCTTCGAGATACTCCATCACCATATAGGCGCCGCCTTCGGGCAGCACGCCCACGTCGATGACCCGAGCCACATACTCGCTGTTGATCTTGGCTGCCGCGCGTGCCTCCCGGCGAAAGCGCTCGGCCGCGTCGCCGCGCTCGGCCAGCTCGGGATGCAGGACCTTCACAGCCACCCGCTGCTCGAGCTCGAGGTGAAAGGCGGAAACGACGACGCCCATGCCCCCCTGCCCAAGAACCTTCTCGACGCGATACTTACCCGCGAGGATCTCACCCTCGGTTATCGTCGAAGAGGCCACCTACTTTACCTAACACAGGACCCGCCCGGGAACGAGTGACGATTGGTCAGCGCGCGCGCCGGCGATCGACGGCTCGGGCGAGCGTGTCGAGGATCGGCAGCGTCGCCTCCCATCCGAGGCACGCGTCGGTGACGCTCTGCCCGTACTTCATGTCGGCTCCGCCGATCTCTTGGCGGCCCTCGATCAAGAAGCTTTCGATCATGAGGCCGAACACGGCGCGGCTTCCCGCGCCGATTTGGCGCGCGATCTCTTCGGCGACAACCGGCTGCCTCCGCGGATCCTTGGCGCTGTTGGCGTGGCTGCAGTCGACCATTACCGAGGGCCTTAGCCCCGCTTGCGCGAGCGCCGCGGCGGCTTTCGTCACGCTTTCTTCCGAGTAGTTCGGGCCCGAGCTGCCGCCGCGCAAGATGACGTGACACTCGGGGTTGCCCGTGGTGGCCACGATGGCGGCGAGCCCCTGTTTGGTGACGGACAAAAATCGATGCGGTTCACGCGCCGATCGAATGGCGTCGACGGCGACCTGGATCGATCCGCCGGTGCCGTTCTTGAAGCCGACGGGCATGGAGAGGCCCGACGCGAGCTCGCGATGAACTTGGCTCTCCGTCGTGCGCGCGCCGATGGCACCCCAAGCGACGCAGTCGGCCACGAACTGTGGCGTGATGGGATCGAGGAACTCGGTGCCGGTCGGAAGACCGAGCGACACGACGTCCCGCAAGAAGGTGCGCGCCACGCGAAGGCCCTGGTTGATGGAGAAGCTGCCGTCGAGGCGGGGGTCGTTGATGAGACCCTTCCATCCCACGGTGGTGCGGGGCTTCTCGAAGTAGGTGCGCATCACCACGCATAGGTTCTTCTCGTGCTCGCGGCGCTTCGTAGCGAGGCGTTCGGCGTAGTCGAGGGCAGCGGCAGGGTCGTGCACCGAGCAAGGGCCGACCACGACGAGCAGCCGATCGTCGGCGCCCACGATGATGTCCGCGACCTCTTTGCGCGCGATGGCGACGGCGTCGGACTGGAGCTGCTCGAGCGGGATCTCCTCCATCAAGATTGCAGGAGGCAAGAGCGGGCGTAGGTGATCGATGTGGACGTCGTCGGTGCGAGCTACCATGGTGCGGAGGGCCGAATCTACGCGGAAAGAGGTCGCCGCGCCACGAATCCGCCTTCAATCGGGCGCAGAGACCCAGGTCACCGGTTGATCGCGGAGCCAAGTGCGCTGGCGGCGGGCGAAAATCTTGGTGGCGCGATCGATCGCCGCCGGGAGCTCCGCGCGTGAGAGCTGCCCATCGAGAAACGCCATGACCTGACGATATCCGACCGACGACATCGCGCGCGTGTCGCGATAGCCAAGGCCGAGGAGGCGATCGACTTCGTCGATCCAGCCCGAAGCGAGCGCGCTCTCGGTGCGCCGCGCGATCCGATCGAGGAGCCGCGCGGGCGCCCGCGAAATCCCCAAGAGCTTGGCTCGATAGCGCGGGTTCTTGAAG
>DATEMX010000049.1:0-3440 GCA_035275365.1 Polyangiaceae bacterium
CGCGCCGCGACGAGGGTTCGCTCGTGCTCGTGGATTCGGCGCGAGGCGCGGCGGCGCCGAAGCTCGGCTTCGGTGCGCCACTCCCGATCTCGCCGAACGGCACCGACGACGAGAATCCAGCCGTCATCTTGGATGGGAGCGGTAACGTGTGGGCGTTTTGGGCGTCTCGACGCCGGACGACGTCGAACCTCTGGTATGCGCGCTCGGACGGCTCGACCTGGTCGGCTCCCAAGGCACTGACCGCCGGGCTAGCGTCCGATCGTGAACCTTCGGGCGCTTTCGACCCGAGCGGCGGCGGCCGGATCTGGATCGCCTTCACGCGCCGCAAACCCGACGGTCGCAGCAACATCTTCGTGCGCACGACAACCGTGCTCGATTTCAATGCGCTGGTCGACAGCGACTTTCAGGAAACCGAAATCACACCCGTGCCTCCGGACTACGACAACCGCGAGCCCGCGTTGATCGTCACGGTGGCGGGAGGTGTCGAGCTGTTCATGGCCTCGAACCGTACGAACGGCTGGAACGTATGGACGAAGACGCTCACAGCAGGCACACCGCTCGTCCAGGGCGGTGACTCCGCTGTCACGACCGGACAGGAGACGCAACGTTCGCCCGTCGCGCTGCTCCAGGCGGGCGTCCTGCGACTCTGGTTTCGCAGCAACGCACCGCGCACCTTCGTGAGCTCGGTGTACCCGCTGACCCGGACGTTCGACGGCAGGTATTCGGGGTCGACCAGCGCGGACACACGCAATCCGGCAAAACAAAGCCGGCGGCGCGAGCTCGAAGACCTCGGTCGCTACGTTTACGACACGGGCGAGGGTGTCACGAACCTGTTCGCTCGAGGCACGGTCGGCGTCTACCTCACCCCGGATACCGACGATCAGATGCTGGTCCTGCGCGAGCAGCAGTTCTTGGCCGACGCGCTGCGGCGCATCGTGCCGATTCAGGTCCGGCTCGTGTTCCTGATCGAGACCGGCGATCGCGAGCTCGTCTACACGTACGACTTCCCGAACACCGTCCCGGACCGACACATCGGCGAGGTTTCTTTCGAGAGCATCTTACCCGAGATGATGAAGGAGCTCACTGACGCACATGTAGACGGTGCCAACGTGCGCTTTCTGCGAACCTGGGTGCCCGGAGTTTCCGTCGGGGGCCTGCCGGATCTGGCGGCTTCACCGCCGGATCTCGCTGCTCGTTTGTACACAGCCGCGTTCGAGGAGGAGGAGTAAGTCGCAATGCCGAGTATCAGTATCGAGGGCATTTATTACGACCGTCTGATCGATCCGCATGGATCGGTGATTCGCGATTTCGGTTGGCGGAAGAACCTCATCGTGCTGCGCTGCCGCGTGCTGCTCGGCGCGTTTCTGAAGAACGACGGGGCAGCGCTCGGGATTCAATCCCTAGCCGTCGGACGTGGCGACCCCTCCTGGGACACGGCGCCGCCGCCGCTGGCCGATCCGGCAACGACCACGGCGCTCTTCGACGTGAGCCCGTTCGTGATCCCGGTCGCGGATCTGACGCTCGACTACCTCGACGATTCCGAAAGCATCGTCCCGGGGCCGACGCACCGCGTGCAGGTTACGTCGGTGCTCGGACCGAACCAGCCGACGCCGAGCGGATCGCCACCCTACCCGCTACGCGAGTTCGGTCTGTTCGGCTCGTTCGGCGCGACCCCCTTCATGATCGACTACATCCGACATCCCTTGATCGAGAAAGACGGCGCCGTGACGCTCGAACGCAAGGTGCGCCTCTTTCTCTGAGCGGAGCCCGACATGGCAAATAGCTCCCAAGACGCTGACGTCCTCCTCGGCACCTCGCTCGATCGCGGCTACGTCCGCGTGCGTTTCCAGCAGGGCAAGCCCGTGCTCGATCGCGAGCTCACGCTGGCCGCCGATCTCGCGAGCCCGCGCCAGATCGTCGGGCGCTACCTTGGCAACGGGGTGGTCGACGACACGGGGTTTCAAGTGTTCAACCTCGACGTAGCGAGCGGCGACTTTCGGATCCGTGCCGGCCGCTGTCTGGTGGATGGGCTCGAGATCCGGCTTGGGGCGGACACGAGCTACCAAACACAACCGAACGTGGGCAGCATCGCACCGCTTCCGGCCGGCGCGAGCTTCGTCTACTTGCGCGCCTTCACGCGCGAGGTGAGCGGCACCGACGATGCGGATCTATTGAACGGTTCGGACGTGGGGTTCGAGACCGCCCGCCGCGACAAGGCAGACTTCGAAGTCGTGGTTTCGGTGGCGCCGATCACCGCTAGCAATCACTTCTTGCTCGCCGAGATCAACACCACCACGCTGACGGTAGGCGACCGGCGCAGAACGGGCCTCTCTCTCGCAACGCTGCGCGACGAGATCGGGCGTTCACGCGGAGCGACAGCAGGGCTCGATCTGCGCCTCGCCACGAGCCTCGACCCGACGGGAGCCCTCAAGGCCGGCTGCGTCGGGTCAACCACGCTCGCCGCCTCGGCGGTCACCGAGTCCAGGGTCGCCGCCCTTGCGGTCACGGAGCCGAAGCTCGCGAACGCTTCGATCTCTCGGCGCACCGTCCAGCCTGGTACGGTCACCGTCCAGCAACTCGCCAGCACGCTGGTCGCCGAAGGCAGCATCTCCGTCAACCCCTCGACCGAAGCGGTGGTGGTGTTTTCGGCCGGTGCGACCACGGATTTCTTCATGGCTCGCGTGCGCGTGACGAGCATCGCGCTCATCGCGCAGGCTCGTCTCGACTGGTCGCTGCGCGCGCGCTTCCAGTCGACGCTCTTTCCACCCTCGTCTTCCCAGTTCCACGAGCTCGTGCTCAAGAATTCGGGCACGGTCATCTGCTCGGCCACCTACAAAATCTACCGCATTCTGGAGGCGTGATCCGATGCGCATCTTGATCCGCCACGACGCAAAGGGCCATATCGTTTCGGCGCTGAAGGCGTCGGTGCTCGACCCCGGCGTGACCGAACCCTTCGGCCCGCTCGAAGAAGGCGAAGGCTTCATCGAAGTAGACCCGACGCCCGAGCTCGAGGCGCTCGAGTGCCACGATTTCCCCGAGCGCTTCGTAGTCGATCCTCAAAAACGAAAACTGAAGGCCGTCGCTTCAACGGCTTCGGCCCCCAAGACTGCGCCGGACGAACCCGCCGACAAGCCGCCGGCGAAGCGACCCAAGAAAGGCGGAGAGTAGTGGGCAACTTTTCCCGCGACCCAGACGCGCGTCTCGCCGACGCGCTCGGCAAGCATCACGTGGCGGTCCGCCTGCAGCAGGGCGTACCGCTACTCGATGCGGACTGGAACGCGCTCGACGACCTCCGGCGCAGCGAGCTGGAGGATATCGGGCGACAGCTGCTCGGTTCGGGTGTTCCCTTCGGTAGTGACGGCTTTCGCATCGTACCGATTGCGGGCGGAGGCGTGGGAACGCTCGTGTTGCGATCCGCAAGCGTGGGCACGGGACCGTCG
>DATEMX010000050.1:0-10454 GCA_035275365.1 Polyangiaceae bacterium
GAGAAGATGAGGCGAACGGCCTCGCCGCCGGAGAGGGCGTCGGTGGGTTTTTTCCCTTCTTCTCCCTTGAAGAGCATCTTGCCGAGCAGCCCCCGGATGTCTTGCACGGCGGCGGTCGTGTCGAACGAGTGCAGCCACTCGGACACCGTGGTCCCGTTGGGGATGCCCTCGCGGTGATCTTGCGCGAGGTAGCCGACGGTGGCTTGATGGCCCCATACGATCTTGCCGGCGTCGGGCTCGATCTCCGAAGCGAGCATACGGCAGAGGGTCGTCTTGCCGAGGCCGCTCCTACCGATGATGGCCACCTTTTCGCCCTTGGTGACGAGCGCCGAGAAGCCTTCGCACACGGTGACGGTGGGCCAGCGCTTGGTGAGCCCCTCGAGCGTGAGTGTTTGCTTGCCCGAAGGCTTCTTCACGAGAAACTGAATGAAGGGCCGCTCGATGTTCGATTTCTTGAGATCGCTCAGCTGCAGGCGTTCGATCTGCTTTTTGCGGCTCTGCACCTGCGATGCCCGCGTCCCCGCGGCAAAGCGGGCGACGAAGTCCTGGAGCTGGTCGATCTTCTTTTTGCGCTCTGCGTTCTCTTGCTCGATTTTGCCGCGCACCTGGCTCTTGGCCATGATCATCTCGTCGTAGCCGCCGGGGTAGGTGATGATCGTCTCGTAGTCGATGTCGGCGATGTGCGTGCAGATCTCGTTCAAAAAATGGCGATCGTGCGAGATCGTGATGAGGACGCCTTCGTAGCTCGAGAGGAATTTTTCGAGCCAGCGGATGCCGTCGATGTCGAGGTTGTTCGTGGGCTCGTCGAGCAGGAGCGCTTCGGGGCGGCCGAAGAGTGCCTGGGCCAAGAGCACCCGCAGCTTGTAGCCGCCGGGCACCTCTTTCATGAGCTTGTAGTGCTCGCTCTCGGGAATCCCGAGGCCGGACAAGAGCTCGGAGGCGTCGGCGTCGGCGGTGTAGCCGTCTTCCTCGGCGACGGTGCACTCGAGCTCGCCGAGGCGGGTACCCTCGGCGTCGGAGACGGCGGGCTTGGCGAGGAGCACTTCCTTCTCCTGCATGGCCGCCCATAGGCGCTTGTTGCCCATGACGACGACGGAGAGGACCGGCAGCTCTTCGAAGGCAAACTGATCTTGGCGGAGCACGGAGGTCTTCTCCGGGCGAGCAACGGACCCGGCGTCGGGCTCCAAGTCGCCCGCCAAGATCTTGAGGAAGGTCGACTTGCCTGCGCCGTTCGGCCCCGTGAGCCCGTAGCGACGGCGCTCCGTGAAGCTGACGCTCACGTCTTGAAATAGACGCTTCGCGCCGTAAGCCTTGGTGACCCCCATAACCTGGATGGACTGCATGATGCGGCTCCTAGCAGAGAAGATCAGCGCCGCAAAGGCCTTCGCGCGGCGCGGGCCCCGGCGACCGATGGCGGGGGATCGCGCGGAGGGAGCGCTAGCACGAGCGCCTCGATGGTCGGCAGCGCCTGGACAATCGCGTGCTTCGCCTTGAGCTCGTCGAAAGGTCCGCCAAAGACTACGACGAGGACGTAGATGCCGGCGAACGAGCGCGCGATGCAAGCGAAGTCTTGCTCGATGACGGCGCGGTTCAGGTGGCCGCCGCGGTGCAGCGTGGCGAGCTCGGGCATCGACCTGACGAGCTGCAGGCCCTTCTTGCTTCCGAAGCGCCGCATCCACCGCCGGCGCACGGCGTCGGCCGCGGCTTCGCGCGAGGCCCTCTCTTCGGCCGAGAGGTCGCCGAACATCGAGCGTGCGTTCTTCGCCGTGCGGCCGTAGTTCCAGGCGAGGACGAAGCGAATGAGCCGTTCGTTGGCGAGGGCGGGCTCGATCTCGAGCCCGGTGACGAGCGCCGCCTCGTGGATGGCGGCGACGTCGGTCGGATTGGCCATGGCCAAAAGCAGGCCCGACCCCGCCCCAAAGAGCGGCAAGATTCCGTATTTTTCGCAGGTTTCCTTGGGGATGAGGGCGATGGCTTGCGGGTCCGTGGCCAGGGCCTCGACGACGCGCACGCCGAGCGAGCGCGCGCGCAGGGCGAGGTCGGATCGCTTGGGCGTGACCGGCTGGCCGTCGATTCGGATGACGTTGTCGTGGCGGACCGGCTCGTCTTCCTCGATCAGCTCGGGCACCTCGTCGGATGCGCCTCCCCAAATGGCCGGTGAATGCGCGTCGATGACGAAGGCATCGAGGGCGGTCGCCCGCTCGACGAGCGC
The DNA here is from genome assembly GCA_035275365.1 of Polyangiaceae bacterium. Taxonomy (GTDB): domain Bacteria; phylum Myxococcota_A; class Polyangia; order Polyangiales; family Polyangiaceae; genus DASWDH01. The sequence goes on from DATEMX010000050.1 coordinate 2,213, forward strand.
GGCGAGCTGGTCGTGAAGGGCCCGCGTGTTGGCAGGTCGGTCCGCTTCGTCGGTGGGGGCGGTGAGCGTCGAAGAAAAGGCGCGCACCAGCATCTCCAAGCGGCGCCTCGCGCTCTCGGGTTCGGTGGGAGGGTTCGCGAACGAAACCGCGAGCATTTGGCCGAGCGGCAACTCGCAGACGATGATGCCCTCCGACGCGGGGGGCACTTCTTCGTCCTTGAGAATGCGGACGTCCGTCGCTCCCAAGTTTTTGCGGACCACTTCGAGAAATTCGGCGAGAGAAGCCACGTTACTCCGACGGCCGACAAGAGACCTGGAGGTTCCAGACCTTGAGCGACGGGGCAAGGGTGAAATCGGTCGAAGGCACGAGATGCGCCTCCATCCGTAGAGCGGCGCCGCTCTTGGCGGGCATCAGCGTTCGAAGCGTGGCGTCGACCAACGTGGCGCCCGCTTGCGTGTTGGGCGTACCGTTCTTCACGCCGATGAGCTGGTTTTCGAGCGCTACGGGGCCAGGGGGATCGGAGAAGAGCAGCTCTTGCTTCGGTGCCGCGGGAAGGCCGGCGATCGAAGACGCGACGCTGACGAAGAAATCGATGCGCGAGTCGCCCGGCGTCGAAGCATTCCAAGCCCATAGGCCCCAGACGGGAGCGGTGCCCGTGGGACAAGCCGCGCTGCCGTCGTAGTCGCGAATGAAGCGTGCGTCGGCGTAGACGACAGGCGTAAAACCGGGGACGACGATGACCACCGGTATTTCGGAGATCACGGTAACCCCGTCGCGAAGCAGGCGAATCACGAACGAAAAGATCTGGTCCTCGGGTTGAGAGGTGACGGCCGCGGGCGTCTTGAAGGTGACGGCGAACGTGGCCGTCGTTCCAGGCACGCATCCCACGAACTGCTTGGGCTGCGTCTGTTGGCACTTGGCGGTGGTCTCGGCCGTCGTCGTGGTGGTGATCGAGGACACGAACGTCGCGTCGTCGATGTTCATCGCGGTCAACGTTTGCGAGCCGCCCATGCCGTCGAAGTCGTAGGCGTCGTCCGCGTCGATCGCGACCGCCGTGATGTTGGCGCGAGCCGCGGCGACGTCGAGGATGGCGTTGGCGATTTGTGTCGCCGCCGGCGCGTCGGTCGACGAACACACATCACCGTCGACCTGCAGCGAGATGAGATACGGGTTGCCGGTGGCGTTCATGCTACCGGTATCCCGCGACACCTTCTCCAGGGCCGTCGCCGTGTGGCGTTGCAGCCAGAGCGGGTACCAGCTGCCGCAGCCGTAGCCCGAGGTGTCGATGCCGATGAACCTGCCGCCGATCGCTCGGTAGGCCGCGATCGCCTCGTCGTAATTCGGTTCGGCGACGGCGCCGGCGGACGCCCCGTCGGGCATGGCGTTGACGTGCAGGACGTAGTTGCCCTCGTCGCCGTCGCTACCATCGACGACCAAGAAGTAGTCGCCTGGGTCGACCACGCCGTCGATGCCGACGGGCCGGTTGAAGGGCGAGTCGGTGAAGCTGTCGTATTCGTCGCACGCGATGTACGTGCCGTCGGACCTGTAAAGGAACGGGACCGATCGAAATGAAGAGCCGTTCGTGTCGAAGTGAAACCACGTCCGCGCATCGACGTGGAACTTGAAGAACACGTTGCGCGCGATGAACCCTCGACCGCCGAAGCATCCGGTCGTGTCGGTGCCTCGCCAATCTTGGTTGGCCAGTCCCGTCGAAGTGTCGCCCGTGTATACCGCGAACACGCTCGGGTCGATCTCTCGCGCGTTTGCTTCGGTGTCGTTCCCGGTGACCGCAATGGGTGTCACGGTGCTCCACTTTCGGCCGCCCGCGATCCCCGAAGCATCGTCGCGTGGATAGGCAAAGGCGCCGCCTGGGCCGTTGGCCGAGGGCGCGTCGGCGAGCAAGACAGTGACGGGAACCGCGTCGGCTCGAAAGCATGGATAGCCGACGCGGCCCGGGGGACAATCACCGGACTCGAGGCCGTCGGGGCTCGCCCAGCTCGACCGGGGCAGCACCCAATACCCGCTCGCTGCCGGCATCCCGGCAACGGTCGAGAGCCCATAGAGCGCCGGAGCCCACGAGTGCGGGTAGGGCGTCGATTCGTAGTCATGTTCCGTGGCCCAATCGAAAGCCGAATCGATCGGCCCGACCAGCGGTGTCATCGAGCGAATGTGCTCGTAGACGGAGGTCGGACCGCTCACGTCCTTATAGGGCGCCTGATCATACTGGCCGTAGTGACCGGCTCCGAATTGGGTGTCGGGCAGCACGGCCTGCACTTGGCTGATCGCGTTGGGGACGCCCTCGGGAGGCGTCCCCGCGACCTCCTCGGACATCTTGTTGGCGGCGGCCGGCACCGATCCCGTCGAGCCCCACAGGTAATAGACGTCGATCTTGGAGCCGGTCGTCGTTCCCGTGACCGAGTCGGTAGCCTCCGCGGCGGGGGGGAGCTCGTGGTAGATGGCCGGCTGCGCGTCGTTCGCCAGCCCGCCGTCGACGAGCGCCGCGCGAATATCGTCGGGCATCGGTCCGTTGGGCAGCGGCGCTCGGGGTGCGCCGCCGTCTTGCGCGGCGAGCGTGAGGCCAGCCTCAGGGCTGCCGACGAGCCCCGGCTTCGAGAGCGTGCCGTCGGGCGTATCGGGAAACTGCTTGCAGTAAGGATCGCAGTCGTTGGCCGAACAGGCGGTGGCGTTCGCGAGGCCCAAGGTGCCGCGCGACGAATGGAACGAACGCACGGTCTTGCCGTCGGGGATGCATTCGCCCCACTTGCCGCCGGAGCACACGCTGACGCCGTAGGCGCAGGTCGTCTGCCCTCCCAATTTGGCCGTCACCTTGCCGCAATCGAGTTGCGCGGCTTCGGTCGTGCACGGGCACCCGGGGGTGTCGTGTGCGCAGATGTAGCAGGCGTTCGTCAGGGCGGCGTTCTCGTCGTCGCAATCGTTGCCCGCGGCGCAGTTGAGACCGAATCCATCGCCGTCGTGATCGATGCACACGGCGATGGGCCCCGCGCCGTAGTCGCTGCCGAGTCCAGGTGGCGTCGCCTTGGTCTCGCACGCCGCCACGAACAAGCCGACGACGAGCAAGAGCCAATCGAACGATGCTCGGCCGTGCGACGTCCATTTCATCGCTCGGCCCCTCCGTCGATGCCGATCGACGAGAGCACTTGCTGCGCCTTGCCGGTGAGCTCGAGCGGCCAAGCGTCGTTGGCGCGCTCGATCGTCGCCGTGGTCGGGCCCATGAGGGCGGCGACGGTCGATCCGTGGAAGGCTACCGCACCGGCGCTGGCGGGGACGAGAAGCGCGAGCTTGGCGATGACGAGCGACGTGCAGGCGTTGGCCAACGTACCGGTGAGCTCGATCGAGCCCGCCGGGATGATGGCGGCGCTTGCTGGTGGAACGAAGCGCAACCCGAAGGCGGCGACACGGGGCGCGATCCGAACGCGTCGCGCGCCGTCGAGCTCGAAGGGCGCCGTCGCGGGGGAACCGTCGAACCCCGCCCCTCTGCCGGAGGCCTCAAGAGCACCGAAGCTCGCCGTCTTCGTGGCCGAGCTGCCGGCGTTGACGCCGCTCAGGGTGAGCAGCATCGGGCCGGCGGTTTGCAGCGCATCGAGCTCGAGGTTGTAGGCGTTGGCGAAGGCCGTCGGCGTCGCGCCGCCTGCTCTCAGCTCGTTGCTTCCGAGCGTCGCGCGATCGTTGGGGCAAGCAACGGTGACACCGCCTTCCATGTGGACGACGACCGTGTCGCGGTCGTTCGCGGCGTCGCGTGCCACGGCGCCGTCGGTCGCTCGCGGTCCGCCCTGCCCGCCGTCCCCGGCGAGCCGCGAAGCCCCTCCGGCGCCCATTCCAGCGATTCCGAGCGAACCTCCGCCTTCAGGTTCCGAGAAAGTCGGAAACACCGAGTAGCGATCAGGATCGGGCGTGCAAGCCGCGAGGCTCACGACCCAAAACCATTGTGTGAGCTGACGGCCGCGCATTCCCGGGATTGACCTAGGTCAAGAGCCGGGAGTATGCCACAACCGCGACCGGCTTCACACCGCCGGAACCGGCGCGGACGCCAAGGGCGCTGCCTAGCACTAATGGGTCGGATCTTGGCACTGTCAGATCGCGATCGGCAATCGCCGCGCGTACCCACTCAACGATACGGCGAGACCGTCGGAAGTGGTCTGCGAAACGGAATCGCCGCAAGGCCTCGCCTCATCGGCTTCGCCCAGTAGTGCTAGGAAGAGCGGATCGTTACTCGGTGAGGTCGGCGGAGAACGAAAACGTCACGTTCCAGCCGGGGGGCGATGTCGAGTCTTCGGTGCCCAAAAGGTCGTCGAGCGCTACCGTGCCTTCTTTCGTGGCGATGGCGATCGAGCCCGCGCTTCGCGGAATCACCGCCGACGCCGACACCGACGAGAGCGATCGGCAGTCCGACGCACCGTAGGTAGCTGACGCGGTGACGTTTCGCATGGGCAGCCAAACGTCGTGCGAGGCCGCGTCGACGATGCGAACCCAGCCCGACGACTGTGGCGACATCGTCCAGAGGCCGGCCGGGTGTCGAAAGATGTCTGTAAAAGACGCGCTATGACCCGTCGAAGCGACCGAGTCTTCCGGTGCCGAGAGAGTCATCTTCCAGATGCACTTCGCTTCGACGTGGTTGCTGATCGAGAGCGGGGAGGCATCGCTCGCCCGCACCAGCGCGTTCAGCGCGTTCGCGAAGGCAGAACCCTTATGTGACGACGAGAACGTGAGGTCGTTGCGGGCTTTCCAGATTGCGGCCTCTTCGCACGCGTTGGCGGCGGTCCCGCCGCCCGTTCCCGTGCCGCTGCCTGTGCTGCCCGTCTTCTTGTCGTCGGCGGACGACATCTTGCCGTCGAGGCCGCTACTTTGGTTCGGCCCAGCTTCGCTCGAGCAACCCGCCGCGAGGAGACCACCTACCAAACACCAACTGCTCAATGCCGCTTGGAGAGAACGGGACAACAAAACTGCCATGCAAGGATAGACGGCAGATTCCCTAAAACATGAAGTCCTTTTTGGACGTTTTTCGGTGTGCTTTCGGGAGGGTACGGGCGCTAAGGTGAGATGCGGGCGCCACACTGTCCACAAAAGGCGTCCCCCACCGACGGTACTTCACCACAAGAAGGGCAGCTCACGCTGGGCACTGCGCGCGCAACGCCGTCGACTGGGGTGCCATCGAGGTAGGACAGGAGCTCCTCGACAGCGAGGGGTTCGGCGACGATGTCGGGCCCTACGAGCGCCCCGCTCGGATCGGCGTCGACCCGCACTGTCAGCGCGGTAATGTTGTCAGTGCCGCCGTTTTCGTTGGCGAGCGCGATGAGGGTCTCGCAGGCCTCTTCGAGCGAGTCAGAGAGCATGACGAGCTCGAGAAGCTGTTGGTCGCGTACCATGCCCGACAAGCCGTCGGAGCAAAGGAGGTAGATGTCGCCCGGGTAGGCCGGTTCCGAGCGGACATCGACTTCGACCACACGCCGCAGGCCGAGCGCTCGCGAAATGATGTTCTTCGGAAGGCGCGACAACTCCTCTTCGCTCAAATTCGGATTCCAGGCGAGCGCGTCGCCCACGAGTGAATGATCCCGTGTGAGTTGCTGAATCTTGCCGTCGCGGATGCGGTAGCAGCGGCTGTCGCCCACGTGCGCGATTTGCACCGAGCCGGTGTCGCGCGAAACGTGGAGAGCCACGAGCGTGGACCCCATCCCTTTGTGCTCGCTGCGCGTGCTCGAGATCTCGTAGACATCGCTGTTGGCCTTGCGCACGCCGTAGACGAGGCGCCGCGCGGCCGGGGAGAGCTCTTCGTCGCCTTTCTCTGGCGCTCCGGGAAAAGGGCCCGCTGCCGTCGCTTGGAAGAAATTCCGGAGCGATGTCGTCGCCAGCGCGCTGGCGACCTCCCCGGCGTTGTTGCCGCCCATGCCGTCGCAAACGACGAAGAGGTCGACTTCCGGCTCGACGGCGAAAGCGTCTTCGTTGTGTTCCCGCTGCCGGCCGACGTCGGTCTGCCCGTACGCGACGGACACCAGCCGAGGCCTAGGGACATACGGCGAAGCTTCGCGGTTGGCGCTGCTTGTTTCGTCGAGCATGGACCCTGAGTGTCGGTTCAGCATGCACTTTCAGGCGGCGCGCTGTAAAGCACTTGTCGCCCTCGATTCTTGGCCGTAGTTCGGCTTCTACGGAACAATCCCATTCCCACCGCAATCACCCGCCAGCGAGATCATGCTCGGTGGAAGGCGCGCGGGCAATAGGAGTCGAAAGTCCGATGATCCTCGGCCAAGCTTTGCCTCCTCGGCATGATCGAGCCCGTTCGCGCCGACCACCCGCTGCGCAACGCCGACGCCGGAGTCCTCCTCCAACGGATCGCGCAAGTCGCCTGTCTCAAGTAGCCTACGGCCGGTGAACGGCGCCGACATCGATTGGGCGGAGCAAGGGGCTAGCTGCCGCGCGCTCCTCTGCGATCTGATTCGCATCCCCACCGTCAATCCGCCGGGCAACGAGCGGCCCGCGGCAGAGCTCGTCGCCGAGTTCTTGCGCGCGAGCAGGCTCGAACCCACGGTGCTGGGGCCTTCTCGCGAGCGCGCGAGTGTCGTCGCGCGCTACGCCGGAGCGGGCGACCTTCCGCCGCTGCTCTTGACCGGGCACCTCGACGTCGTCGAAGCCGATGCGTCGGATTGGCAACACCCGCCGTTCTCCGCCGATCGGGCTGGCGGCTTCATTTGGGGTCGCGGCGCCATCGACATGAAGAACATGGTGTCGATGAGCGCGTGCGTGATGGGCATGCTCGCCCGCACGAAGGTGAGGCTCGCTCGCGACGTCATCTTCGCAGCGGTGGCCGACGAAGAGACGGGCTCGTCCGCGGGCGCGCATTTTCTCGTGTCGGAGCATCCCGAGTTGGTGCGAGCCGAATACGCCCTCGGCGAGATCGGTGGCTTCTCGATGCACCTGATGGGCAAGGTTTTCTACCCCATCCAAGTTGCCGAGAAGGGGCAGGTGTGGCTCAAGGCCACCTTTCAGGGTGAGAGCGGGCACGGCTCGATGCCGCGCACCGACAGCGCGGTCGTTCGCGCGGCCGAAGCCATCGTTCGGCTCGGGCGCGCCCGGCTGCCGTTTCACCGCGCAGAGGTCGTCGATCTTTTCTTGCGGGAGCTCTCGGCGGCGCTGCCCTATCCGGCGCGCATCGTGTTGCCTCGCCTCACCTCGCCGATCTTGGGCGGGCTCTTGCTCGATCGCGCGCTCCGCGATCCGTCGCTTCGGCGGACCTTCTCGACGTACCTGTCCAACACCGCGAGCCCCACCGTCGTGCGCGCGGGCAACAAGACCAACGTCATTCCCGGCGCGGCGAGCTTCGAGATCGACGGGCGCACGTTGCCGGGGCAGAGCGACGAAGACTTTTTGCGCGAGGTGAGAAGGCACGTGGGAGAAGAGGCCGCCATCGAGGTGCTCGCGACGCAGCCTCCGGTGGTGACGCCCGTCGACACACCCATGTACCGGTGTCTCGCCGACGTGATTCGAGCGCACGATCCGGTGGGGATACCGATTCCCATGATCATTCCCGGCTTCACCGACGCCAAGGCGTGGAGCCGGCTCGGAACGAAGTACTACGGATTTTCGCCCGTACGCTTTGCCGCCGAAGACGGCATCTCGTTTTCGGCGCTCTACCACGGCAAAGACGAGCGAATCCCCGAAGCGGGTCTCGCGTGGGGGCTCGCGACGCTCTACGACGCCGTCGTGCGATTCGCCGGCGCCTCGCGCTGACGCGCTGAGTCGCTCGCGCGTCCGGGGCGCCTTTGTCTGGCCCGACGTGACCCCGATATGACGAAGAGCGGCGTCGTCGGTCACAGCGGGCGGTGTCATGGGTGTGAATTTGTCGTGACGCAGTCACCTTAAGTTCACGAATTGGCCACACGTTGCCGCTTATACAGGGCGCCTTCGCTGAGCGCGGCGCCTTCGAGAAATGCGCGCAATCTGCGAAAGGGAGCGGCCCACTGTCACCGAGTCGTCACTCAATGGTCAATCCTGCGTCACTGCTTCCCCCTAGGTTCGGCCCCGACTACCTACACGGAAAAAATTTTCTTCACGCATTCATAAGGAGTCAAGCGAGATGACAATGGCAACCAAGGCGCGCTTCGCTTTCGCGGCGCTCGGCGCACTCGCATTTACCGCGACGCCGTCCACTTCCCATGCCCAGGCCATCGATTGCGGCGATGCGGCGACGCTGCCGAACCCCGTGTTCGTCTACGGTTCGAGCGCCGTCCG
>DATEMX010000051.1:0-2945 GCA_035275365.1 Polyangiaceae bacterium
GGTAACGGACGGAAGCTGGTCGGCTTGGAACTCTTCGCGCATGTGCTTGGCGCGAAGCTCGTTCTCTTTGTCGGTGAGCTTGCGGAGATCGGACGAGAGCACGAGCTTGCCGTCCTTCTCCTCGACGGATAGCTCGTTCGACTCCATATCGATCTTGATGAGCCCTCCGGGCCCCAAGGCGTGCACGGCGACGGCGGGCGTTCCCACCTGTCGCAGAGCCCCCAGCGCCGCCGCCGCGACCACCATCGCCGTCATCCATGCCAAGAACATGCGCCCCGCGGCCCTCGCCCTGACGCTCTTCTCTCGGACGCCCATCTGTCCCCCACCCAAGTAACGCGAGCGTGCTTCCGAACGGGACTCGTCACAACGGTGCGGAAGGCTGACCGGGCCCTTCGGCGTTGCCCACCGGCTCCCGTCACGCTAAAGCCGGCTGGTAATGTCTCACCCCACCCTGCCGCCCGCGTTCGTAGCGGCCGCCCAAAGCTCGCTCCCCGACGACCTTTTTAGCTTCGACCCCGACGATCTGACGGAGTACGGCAAGGATTGGACGAAAGTCTTCCCGCCGAATCCCGCTGCCATCGCGATGCCGCGCACGACGGCCGAGGTTTCGGAGCTGCTCCGCCTTTGCGCCGAGTACGGCGTGGAGGTCGTCCCCTCGGGAGGTCGTACGGGCCTCGCGGCCGGCGCCGTGGCTTCGTGCGGGGAGCTCGTTCTCTCCCTCGCGCGCATGCGCCGCATGGACCCGGTCGATACCATCGGCGCCACGGTTCGCGTGCAGGCAGGCGTCGTCACCGAAGAGGTGCATCGCCACGCCGCCGAGCAAGGGCTCACTTGGCCCGTCGACTTCGCGTCCAAAGGATCGAGCCAGGTGGGCGGCAACATCGCCACCAACGCGGGCGGCGTCAAAGTCATCCGCTACGGGCTCACCCGCAACTGGGTGCTCGGCCTGCAAGTCGTTCTCATGGGAGGTCGCGTGCTCGAGTTGAACGGCGCCCTCGAGAAGAACAATACAGGCACCGACCTGCGCCAGCTCTTCATCGGCAGCGAGGGCACGCTCGGGATCATCACCGAGGCCACACTGAAATTGACGCGGCTGCCCGGCGACCTAGGCGTATTTCTCTTTGCTGTCCCATCGCTGGCGGGTGTGCTCGAGCTTTTTCGAGAAGCGCGCCGCGGACCGTTCACGATCATGGCCTACGAGTTTTTTACCGACCGGTGCTTCTCGCGCGTGCAGCGCCACCGTAAGGTGCGCCTCCCCCTCGAGACCGCTTCCACCCACTACGTCTTGCTGGAGATCGAGCAGGCCGACGAGGGTCGCCTCGAGGAGTGGATGGCGTCGCTCTTCGAACGAGAGCTCGTGAGCGACGGCACCATGGCGCAAGGCTCATCACAGGCCGCGGAGCTGTGGGCGCTGCGCGAAGGGATCAGCGAGAGTTTGTCGGCAACGGGCTTGCCGCACAAAAACGACGTTGCGCTCCCCATCTCCGAACTCGAGGCCTTTTGCGCCGAGCTCGAGAACGTGTTCTCCGGGCGCTATGAGGGCTGGGAGGTGTGTCTCTTCGGCCACATCGGCGACGGCAATCTCCACATCAACGTGATGAAACCCGAATCGCTCGATAAGGCAGCGTTCCTGGCCAGAACGAAAGAGGCCGATCACGACGTGTTCCGTCTCGTGAAGGCGCACAAGGGCACGATCTCTGCCGAGCACGGCATCGGCCTTCTGAAGAAAGACTACCTCGGCTACACGCGCAGCCCCGCCGAAATCGAGGTCCTCCGCACCCTCAAACGCGCCCTCGACCCCCAAAACCTGTTGAACCCGCGCAAGATCGTCGACGCGTAGGAACGCCTGGACTGTTGGGGGTGTGGAGGTGAATCCGGTCGCCGCCAAGGGCGCCAAGGCCGCCAAGCAGATTTGGGGTGGGGCCCTGCTGACCTGCTGCATGAGAGCTGAAGACTTGGAAAGCCTCAATGCATTGGCGTGAGGCCATTCGAGTTTGTCTAGGCCCACGAGCGATCCACGGCGGCACCCCAACCCCCTTTCTTGGCGAGCTTGGCGGCTTTGGCGGCCTTGGCGATGACCGAAATCACCTCCAGGCCTCTTCAGCCCAGGTCGGTCCGCGTCGTCTTTTTTATTAGTAGAGGATGCGCGTGCGGAGGTCGGTCGAGAGCGCGCCGATCGCGCGGCGGACGTCGTCGGAGACGTCTTGATCGAGGTCCATGATGAGGTAGCCGATGCTCGCGTCGGTCGACAAAAGCTGGCTGTGGATGTTCGCTTTGAGATCGCTGACGATGCGGTTGATGTCGCCGAGAACCCCGGGGACGTTGCGGTGCACGTTGAGGATGCGGTGCGTGCCCGGCGCCTGCGGGAGCTCGATCTCGGGAAAATTCACCGAGCCCGTGGACGCGCCGTTGTTCACGTATTTCGTGAGGGCGACGGCGACTTCGCGGCCGATGGATTCTTGCGCTTCGACCGTCGACCCTCCCACGTGAGGCGTGAGGATGACGTTGGGCAGGCCCTGGAGCTCGCTCGTGAACGGATCGTCGTTCGACGCGGGCTCGGCCGGAAAGACGTCGATAGCCGCGCCGCCCACGTGCCCGCTCTTGAGCGAGGCCGCGAGCGCGGGAATGTCGACGACTGATCCGCGGCTGGCGTTGAGCAGTTGGCTGCCCTTTTTCATCTTGGCGAGCTCGACCGCGCCGATGAGGTTCTTCGTCTGTGGGGTGGCGGGGACGTGGAGCGAGACGAAATCCGACTGGGCCAAGAGCTCTTCGAGCGAACCAACCGACCGGTTGTTGCCCATCGGAAGCTTGCTCATGACGTCGTAGAAGAGCACGCGGATGCCGAGCGCCTCGGCGAGGACGCCGAGTTGGCGGCCGATGTGACCGTAGCCCACGATGCCGAGCACCTTGCCGCGCACCTCGTAGCAACCGGCGGCGGCCTTCTT
>DATEMX010000052.1:0-6851 GCA_035275365.1 Polyangiaceae bacterium
TGCAGGTGCGCTCATCGTATCGACCACGCGCTACGGCGTGTTTCTCTTTTCGCCGCTCGACGGCGGCGTCATCGACGGCATCGATTTGAGCAACGGCTTCACAATGACGCCCGCGGCCTACGGTCGCCGCGCGTACGTCATGTCGAACACCGGCGTGCTCCTCGGCATCCACGTCAACCCGCCCATCTAAAAGTCTATCGCGCCGAGTCCGCGCGACGATCTGGCTGTCGAGGCCTGGAAGTGAATTCAATCATCACCAAGCCGCCAAGCCGCGCTGGGCTGTCCGGGCTCCTGGCGGACCCGGGCTCCTGGCGGATTGCCTCCAGCCTTCCGAAGCAAGGATCACCTCCCCAACCTTTGGCGGGCTTGGCGACGACTGAGATCATCTCGAGGCGTGACAGCCCAGAGCAGGCGCGGGAGGACACGTGAGAACCGGGACGCCCAGAACCGCGCGAGCGGTGGAGCCGGCGGCCCCAGGACCGCGGCGAGTGACGTGGTAGGATCGGGCCCATGTCGTCGCCTGTCCGGACCCCGTTTACCGAAGCCGAATACATTGCGCTCGAGCGCGCGAGTGATCGCAAGCATGAGTTCATCGACGGCGCGATTGTGGCCATGGCGGGCGCGCGGCCCCCGCACAACGTCATCAGCGCGAACGTGACGGCGGCGCTCGTCGCGCTTACCCGCGGACGCGGCTGTGCCACCATGACGAGCGACCAGCGCGTGCATGTGCCCGCGACGAAGCTCTATGCCTATCCCGACGTGAGCGTCACATGCGGTGAGCGACGCTACGGTCACGAGGACCCACCGTCGTTGCTGAACCCCACCGTGGTCGTCGAGGTAACATCCGATTCGACGGAGGACTTCGATCGGGGAACGAAGTTTCTTCACTATCAGGCGATCACCGACCTCAGCGACTACCTCATCGTGTCGCATCGCGAACACCGCGTCGATCACTTCCACCGACAGGGCGACGGACAATGGCACCTCGCGACCCACGGGCGTCTGGACGCCACGGTCGACCTCGTGGCCCTTGGCGGCGTCATCTTGCTAGCGGATATCTATGCCGGAGTCGATTTCGACGAAGGACGCCGCCCGCGTGACAGCGCATGAGAACGATGGGACGACAGCGCATAAGAACCATTATGTCAACTTTTTGGGTTGTGGGTCAGTTTGGGCGCCTCAGGACACCGTCAAGATGGTCCGCTCGAGGTGTGCGATGCGCTCGAAGTCGCTGTCGAAGGTCAATAGATGGCTCGCCGCTTCGATGGTGGTTGCTGCGATCCAGATGTCGTTGACCGGAATTGGCGTTCCAGCCTGTCGGAGCTGGGCAAAGATCTGCCCGTAGCGCCGCGCCACCTCGACCGTAACCTCGAGAACCGAAACGAAGGGCTCCGTCAGAAACTCTTGGAGCATGACGCGGTTTTCCTGCGTTCGTCGCCCGAGGCGAAAGCCCGCTTCGAGCTCACCGAGGACGACCGTGGGAACGAAGACGACCTCGGCGGCAGCTACGCGGTCGAGGACATCGTCGTGATTTGCGCGGAGATGAGAATACGCCGACGTATCAAGGACGAGCGTGCCCGACGTCGTGGGGCGCAGCGACATCGGCCTATTTCCAGAGGTCGACGTCGACGGTGCGCTGCGCCTTCAGAGCTTGCTCGAACTCTTGGAGGTCCGCCTCGGTCCACGTTGCGTACCGCGAAAGAGCTAGCCGACGCTCGTCGATGCCAACGGCTCGCCGCAAAATATCGAGGACCGTCGTGTTGACGCTCTCGCCTCGCGCTTGGCTCAAGCGTTCCAACCGACGACTCAGCTCGTCGGTTACCCCGCGGACTGTGATCTGTTTCGCCATGGGCGATATCATGACATTACAATCATGCATTCGTAATGTCAAACCGACCATGGTCTCGGTCGCGACGCCACAGGCGAGCGACTGAGATCGCTACAGCAGGAAGTGATCGCCCAAGCGGCACACAGTCAAATTCACGCCGCGCAGCTTGGCGCACTCTCGCTCGACGAGTCCCTGAAAACTCGGCTTGATGTGATAGAGCAGCGTCGGAAGATCTTTGGGGGCGCGATACTTTTTCATCTCGATGCCCAGCGTTTTTGGCGTGTGGTGGCCCGAGATGGTAGCGACGCGCTGCTCCTTGTTCGGAAAACTCACTTCCATGAGAAGCGCGCGCAGGTCCTTCTCCTGGTTCAAGAGCTCCCAAAGCCGATAGGTCGGCCCGGTGTCGCCGCTATAGGCGATGGACCCGTACGGGCCGTCGACGATGAACGCGCACGCTTCGATGGTGTGGTCGACCATGATCGCACGCACACGGTGGCCGGCGACCATCGTGGGCTTCTCGGGCGTAAGCTCGAGGTACCTGATGGTGGGCTTTTCGGGAGCAGGAATCACCGAGAAATCTGGCCACAAAAGGTTGTTGAAGAAATGCTTCTTCAAAATCCGAATGGTGCCCTTGGTGGCCGCGATGACGAGCGGCGGACAGCCGTTCTGCACGCGGTTGTCGGCGATGGTGGCCAGGTCGCGGATGTGATCGAGGTGCGCGTGGCTGATGAGGCACGCCTCGAGCTTGCACTGCATCTTCAGCTCGAGGCCGCTCGTGAGCGAGCCGGCGTCGAGCGAGAGACGGTCGTTGACGAGAAAAGCGCTCGTGCGGTGCTTGGGGGTCTCGCCGCCGTGGCAACCGATGACACGAAGTTCCATTCGTTTGCTTACTGCGCTCCTCGAGGCACACCCGGCATCTCGAGAAACTCCAAGAACTCTTCGAGCCGGTTCACGTCGCTGATGAAGAAAGTGCCGTCGCCCTCTTGCAGGAGCCGCAAGCGCTTGAGGCGCGCGATGACTTCGTCGGCGATGACGCGGTCGACGCCCACGTCGTCGGCGAGCTCGGCGGTGGTCAGACCGATTTTGACGCCCTTCTCGCTCGCTTCGCCGGCCGCGTCGGCCCACCGCTCGAGCCCGCGAATCACGCGAACGCGCGGGTCGTGGTGCATCAGGATTTCGACCAGCGCATTGGCCGCGTCGAGGCGGCTCGCCAGCTTCTTGATGAGGCGAAGCGCGATCTCGGAGTTCTTCGCGACCATCGCCTCGAGCGTCTTGGCGGAGATGATGAGGCAGCGTCCCGCTTCGACCATTGTGGCTGTGGCCGTGCGGGGTTTGCCATTCAGGATGGCCATCTCCCCCACGAACTCCCCCGCCCCGAGCACGGCCAACGTGCGCTCTCGCGGGCCGACGCGCTTGGTGATCCGCACCTTGCCCGACTGCACGACGAACATGTGATCGCCCTGGCGCCCCTCTTCGAAAAGGACGTCGCCCATTTCGAAATCACGGCCGAATCGGGCCAGCGACGGTTCTTCGCTCATGAGGACGGCCCGAGTCTACAGGGACCGTCGTCGTAGGGTCAAAGACCTGGTGGACGAGCGCCCCCCTCGCCCCCGGGCTGCACGATCGGCGTGGAGGTGAATTCGGTCGCCGCCAAGCCGCCAAGGGCGCCAAGGATTTTCGGGCTTCGCTCAGTCCATATCGAAGTCGCCGCCGCCCATTCCACCCATGCCACCCATTCCACCCATGCCGCCCATTCCACCCATACCTCCCATGCCCTGCGGCGCAGCGGCGGGTACCTCTTTCTTGGGGCGTTCGGCGATCAGCGTCTCGGTGGTGAGCATCAAGCCCGCGACGCTTGCCGCGTTCTCGAGGGCCGTGCGAACGACCTTGGTGGGATCGATGACGCCGGCCGCGAGGAGATCTTCGTAAGTCTCGGTGGCTGCATTGAAGCCGTAGGCGCCTTTACCCTCTTTCACGGTGGCGACGACTACGGAGGCCTCGAGCCCTGCGTTCTTGGCGATCTGCCGCATGGGTTCCTCGACCGCGCGGCGAACGAGGCGAACACCGACGTCGCGCTCGTCGTCGAGCTTCAGGTTCTCGATGGCGCTGAGCGCGCGAATCAGCGCGACGCCGCCGCCCGGGACGATGCCCTCTTCGACGGCTGCGCGCGTGGCGTGCAGGGCGTCTTCGACGCGGGCCTTCTTCTCCTTCAACTCGCTCTCGGAGGCGGCGCCCACCCGCACGACGGCGATGCCGCCTGCGATTTTGGCGAGACGCTCTTGCAGCTTCTCCTTGTCGTAGGTGGAGTTGGTGGCTTCCATCTCGCGGTAGATGCCTTCGATGCGCCCTTTCACGTCTTTCTTGTCGCCGGCGCCTTCGACGATGATGCAGTTCTCCTTGTCGATCTTCACACGCTTGGCGGTGCCGAGGTCGGCAAGGGTAACGGTGTCGAGCTTGATGCCGATGTCTTCCATGATCGGCTTGGCGCCAACCAGGGCGGCGATGTCTTTGAGCATCTCCTTGCGGCGGTCTCCGAAGCCCGGCGCCTTGACAGCGCAGACCTTGAGGGTGCCGCGGAGCTTATTGACGACGAGGGCCGCGAGGGCTTCGCCGTCGACGTCTTCGGCGATGACGAGCAGCGGGCGTTGATCTTTGGCGACATGCTCGAGGAGCGGCAAGAGCTCGTTGAGCGACGAAATTTTCTTCTCGTGCACCAAGATTCTCGGGTCTTCGAGCTCGCAGATGAGCTTCTCGGGATCGGTCACGAAGTAGGGCGAGAGGTAGCCGCGGTCGAACTGCATGCCTTCGACGACATCGAGGATGGTCTCGGTGGCGCGGTTCTCTTCAACGGTGATGACGCCCTCTTTGCCCACCTTTTCCATGGCGTCGGCCAAGATGTCGCCGATGGTGGCTTCGCCGTTGGCGCTGATGGTGCCGACCTGAGCGATCTCTTTTTTATCGCGTGTGGGCTTGGAGATCTTCTTCAGCTCTTCGACGATCTTTTGCACGGCCAGATCGACCCCGCGCTTCAAGTCCATCGGGTTGTGACCTGCCTCGACCAGCTTGAGGCCTTCGCTATAGATGGCTTGGGCCAGGACGGTGGCCGTCGTGGTGCCGTCGCCCGCCTTGTCGCTGGTCCGCGACGCGACCTCGCAGACCATCTGAGCGCCCATATTCTCGAACTTGGAGCCGATCTCGATCTCTTTGGCCACCGTCACGCCGTCTTTCGTGACGATCGGCGTGCCCCACGAGCGCTCGATGAGGACGTTGCGGCCCTTGGGGCCGAGGGTGACCTTCACCGCGTCGGCGAGCATGTTGACGCCGCTCAGGATTTTGGAGCGGGCGTTCTGGCGGTACACGATATCTTTGACGGACATGGGTCGATCTCCCTGGGCGGTCGGACCCCGTAGGCGGGATCCGTCGTCGCTGGTGACGAATGCGGGCCCGAAGATAAGCCAGGCCGCAAGATGGTCAAGGGGCTGGCGCGTTGTTTCGAGGCGCTTCTCGGCAAAAATGTTCGCCCCGAGCGCGCCCGCGTGAGTGCTAGGATGGTTCTCCAATGGCTAAGGGTCCCAGAGGCGCGATGGCGTCAGACGACCATCCCACCACAGCCGGGGTGCCCCCAACTCGTCTTCCTCCCCTTCAGGGGCCGCCGCCCCAGCCGCTCCCGCCCCCGCCTGGAAGCGGCACAGGTCCCATTGGCGGCGCCGCGCCGGCCCCGTCACGACGAAGCGGGAGCCTCTCTTCAGCGCTGCCCAAAGCCTGCCCCACGTGTAAGGCGCGGTACCCGGCCGACTTCAAGGTGTGCCCGCGCGACGCGTCGCCCCTGGTCGACGCCGGCGACGACGGGACCGATCCGCTGCTCGGCGCCACGCTGGGCGATGCCTACCAGATCGTTCGGATGGTCGGCGAGGGCGGGATGGGGCGCGTGTACGAGGCGCGTCACACCCGGCTCGGCAACAAACGCTTTGCCGTGAAAATGCTGCACGCCGAATACGCCCGCCAGCCCGACGTCGTCGCCCGTTTTCAGCGCGAAGCCGAGGCTGCGAGCGGCATCGCCCATCCGAACGTAGTCGATGTTTACGACGTTCACCACACCGAAGACGGCCGCCCCTATCTCGTCGGCGAGTTCCTGGAGGGCGAAGAGCTCGGCGACTTCCTCCAGCGCGTGACCAAGATCCCCGCCCCCCTCGCCGTGCGCATCGTGCGGCAGATTTGTCACGCGCTCGGCGCGGCCCACGCCAGGGGCGTGGTGCACCGCGACATGAAGCCCGAGAACATCTTCCTCGTCGGCAACCTCCAAAACCCTACCGTGAAAGTCATCGACTTCGGCATCTCGAAGGTCGGCGATGCGGGCGGAGCGGCGCTCACCCGCACCGGCATGATCATGGGCACGCCGAGCTACATGGCACCCGAGCAGGCTCGCGGCGACAGGGTCGATCATCGCGCCGACATCTACGCCGTCGGCGGTATTCTCTACCGTGCCCTCACGGGCAAAAAGCCCTTCGACTCCGACGACCCTTCGGCCACCCTGACCCAAGTCCTCACGGAAGATCCGCCGCGTCCGCGCGATCTCGAGCCTTCGATCCCGCAGGCACTCGAGCTCGTCGTGCAGCGCGCGATGGCCAAAAATGCCGAAGACCGTCACGGCTCGATGGCCGAGCTCGAGGCCGATCTCCTGGCGTTCGATCCCGAGCCCCAAGCAATCAGTTTCCAGACGCCCGGCCCCACGATGATGTCGCTCGGGACGAGCCACGAGCACGTGGAAGCAGGCGCGCAAACGGTGCTCGTGGGATCCACGCCGCACCACCATGCATCGACCACCAACGTGTTTCGCGCCACGCGTGACGCGCGCATGGCGCGCCCGATGATCGTCTTTCTCACCGTCGTGGCCTACCTCTGGGTGCTCGCAGGCATGGTCGACGCGCTGAGCGGTATCGTTCGCCTCGTGCGGGGGTCGAGCGGCAACGTCACCAAGCCCGAAGCCGTGCTCATCACCGTGGGGTCGCTCGCCGCGACGCTG